>JBBDNU010000120.1:0-21721 GCA_040877365.1 Planctomycetales bacterium | reverse complement strand
GCCGGTCGGCGACATGCACTGGCAGCACGCCGTCTGGCGGATGGAGTACGGCGGGCAGGATCCGCCGGCGGTGTTCCTCGGCGACCCGGACCGCGCGGGCGGCGACGACAAGCATTTCAGCCATCCCGCCGACGTCGCGGTCGACGGCGAGGGACGGCTGTACGTGGCCGACCACCTCAACGACCGCGTGCAGATCTTCGACGCCGACGGCAAGCTGCTCAAGTCTCTGAAGGCCACCGGCCCGACCCGCATCGAAATCGACGGCCGCACCGGGCAGGTCCACGTCTTCTCGTGGTACATGGCGCCGCATTATGGGAACGACTTTCCGCAAGAGCGAAAGGTCTCCCCGCGGGTGCGGCGGTTCGGCCCTTACCCGGGGCTGGAGCCGCAAGGCGAAGCGGACCTGCCGTTGAAGAACCACATCACCCAGCCGACGTGGAGCCGGGCGGTCGGCTGGCAATACGACGTCGCGCTCGACGCCTGGGCCGAGCAGCCGACACTCTGGCTGATCGACGACTTCGCCGCCTATCCCAAGCTGCTGCGGTGGGATGACGAGGGTCTGCAGGTCGTCCGCGACTTCCACGCCGACGCCAAGAAGTCCGGCGTGCGGCTGAGTTCGCCCTCGCACGGCCGACAGCGGCTCTACGTGGACCCTCATCGCGGCCACTTGTATCTGGCCGAGGGGGACGTCGGCACGGGCAAGGCCTTCAACAGCGTGGTCCGCATCGACCCCGACTCGGGCGAATGCGACGAGATCGCCCCGCCGTTCGGCGCGTCGGACATGGCCTTCTCGCCCGACGGGATGGCCTACCTCCGCACCGGCACGCTGGTCGGGCGGTTCGACCCGATCACCTGGCGGGAGATCCCCTTCGACTATGGCGAAGAGCAGATCGCCGCCTACAGCTACGACACCCGTCACGCGACGCTGCAGGGCGCGCTGATGTTGCCCTCGATCAAGACCAACCCGCACTGGCACCACGGCGGCATGGACGTCAACGTCCGCGGCGACCTGTTGGTCACCTGCTTCAACCCGGCGGCGGTGCAGGTCGAGTTGCGGAAGGGAGAAGGCAAGGAGGTCCGCGAAAAGCCCGCCCCGTACCGACCCAGGCTCTACCCCGGTCGCTACGCCGGGGGGCGTGAACTGCACATCTGGGACCGCCACGGACAGATGCTGTTCAACGACGTGATTCCCGGACAGCCCGAGCTGGTCGCCGGCGTCGGACTGGACGTTCACAACAACGTCTACGCCAACATCAGCGTCTCGATGATGTGGCCCCCCGGCGCGCCCCGCGAACAGCAGCAGCCCTACTCCAAGTTGGTGGGACATCGGTACGACCCCGTGGGCACGCTGGTCAAGTTCCGACCGAACCGCGGCAAGCTGCTTTCGGCCCCCGGACCGGGCACGCCGATCAACCTGACCGAACCGCCCGACCGGCCGCCGGAGCTGAACGGCGTCTGGGTCGAGGACGCCGAATGGATCTACCCCGGCGTCGGGCGGGTCAACTGGGGCATGGACTGCTCCTGCTGGAACAGCCGCATCACGCTCGACTACTTCGCCCGCACCTTCGCCCCGGAGTACGACCGGTGCAGCATCGCGGTGCTCGATACGGCGGGAAACCTCGTCCCGCGGATCGGGACGTACGGCAACGTGGAGGGCCGCGAGGACGGCGACCGTGTGACCCTGTTCGACGGTTCGTTCGTCGCCACGCGCACCGACCGCCGGCTGTTCATCGCCGACCCGGGGAACGCGCGGATTCTCAGCGTGAAACTCGACTATCACGCGACCGAAACGGTCGCGGTGAAGGAGCGCCGCGGTCCGCGGGAGTGATGACCGGATAATCCTGGGTGGCGGGGCGGCTCGTCGGACGCCACCCCTCGGACAGCGCGTCGATCGGATCGGCGAGCGGGAGGTGGCTCGTCGATGCGTGCCCCGCGGGAACGATCCGCGCGTCGGCGGCGCCTTGCGGAGCGCGCCCGCCCGGGCGATGCGGGGTGATCGACGGCCCCGACCGCGGAGGCGGATCGGCGGCGCGGGCGAGCAGCGCCGCGACCTGCGGGTCATCCGGCCAGAGGCGATTCGCCGCTTCGAGGATTTCGCGGGCCTGGGCGTGGCGGCCGCTGCGCAAGGCGCACAGGCCGCGGAGCAGTTCGACCTCGCGCAGCCGGCTGGGCGACGTTCGCGCGACGTGCTCGAACCGGGCCTGCGCCGTTTCGAGGTCGCCGGTCCGCAGACAGGCGTCGCCGTAAAGAGTGTTTTCCGAGAGCGACAAACCCTCGCCGGACCTGTCCAGGCACCGCCCGAAGTCGCGGCAGGCGAGGTGGAAGTTCCCGAGCCGATAGTGGCACCGGGCGCGCTGTTTGCGGCTGAGGCGGTCTCCTGAATCGTGCGCCAGGACGGCGTCGTAGGCATCGACCGCCCGCTGCCAATTCCCAGCGGAGTCCTCGAGCCGGGCGAGCGCGACGGCTAGCGAAGGATCGCGCGGCAGGCGGCGGCGCGCGTCGAGCAGCACGCGCCGCGCCGCCTCGCCATCGCCACGGCCGACGAACGCCGCCGCGAGATCGCGGGCTGGAGCGGCCTCGGCGAGGGCGAGTTCGACGGCGCGGGCCAGGGCGGCGATCCCGTCCTGTTCCGCCTCGATCTCCAGGAGCAGCTTGCCCGCTGAATTCTGCACCCGCGTCGAATTCGGATCGACCTGGCAAGCGGCCTCGGCCGCGGCGCGAGCGGCAATCGCGTCTCCCGCTTCAGAGCGCTCGCGGGCCGCGCGCAGCAGAAACGCCGCGTCGCCGGCGGACCGAGCGATCTCCTGCGGGGGCGGGCGGTCGATCGCGGCATGGTTGTTCGCACTCGTCGTGCCGCAGCCTGCCGCCAACAGGCAGATCGCTCCCGCGAGCAACGCGCGGCCGCCGCTCGTGTTTTGCCGACGCCGGGTCGTGCGATCGTATGGTCGTTGCATTGGATGCACTCGAGTCGACTTGCTGCTTCGTGGCCCTCGTGCGCGCTGCCGGACCAGGCCCGGCTAGCGGAGTCCGGGGGACGGCCCAGATGAGACTGGCGGAGCGCCCGCGGCGCCCGGTGCCGGCGACCGGGATTGCCAAGGCGACTGAGGATTCGGCGATTGGGGCGGCGGCGGTTCGCAGGCCGGCCCCGGGAGCGGATGCCCCGCCGGCGGCGGGTCAGCTCCCGCCGCCCACGGCCGCACGCGGGCCCGCTGGGCCTCCTGGATTCGCGCTTGCAGCCGGTGGGCTTGCAGATTGTTCTTCGCCAGCTCGAGCGAGCCGTCGATATGATGCGCGGCCCGTTCCAGATTGCCGCGGTCGAAGAAGTGCACCGCCCGCTCGTAATGCAGCCGCGCCAGGTTCTGGCGGTTGATCGGCGACAGGTTGTTCGTGAAGTATTCGTGCCGGTGCTGGTTCTCGACCGCGGCGGCGGCCCCGACTTCGGCGGCCTCGGGCTCGCGGACGATCCGCGGCGTGATCAGCACGATCAGCTCGCTGCGGTCGATCCGCTCGTTCTTGTTGCGGAACAGGTGTTTGACGACCGGCAGCGAACCGAGGAGCGGGACCTGGTCGTAGGACGCCACGGCCGTTTCCTCGATCAATCCGCCGATGACGACGGTCGTCGAGTCGCGGACCATGACGTTCGTGGTGACTTCGGTGGTGTCGAGGTCGGGGAGGTTCGTCTGCGGATTGATCGTGGCGGAGCTCCGCTCGGGATGAATCTCCATGCGGATCAGCCCGTCCGGTCCGATGAACGGGCGGATGATGAGCTTGGTCCCCGCGTCGAGGAAGTTCACGTTCTCGATCGTCTGGTTGTTGTTGAAGGTCCGCGTGGTGTAGCTCAGCCGCTTGCCGATGATGAGCTGCGCCCGCTGCTTGTTGAGCACGCGGAGCTGCGGGGCGGCGATGAGGTCGGTGTCGGTGATGTTCTCCAGCGCGTTCAGGAAGCCGGCGACGTCGCCGGCGACGAACCCGTACTTCAGGCCCGCGGTGTTGGCGACGAGCTGCCCGAGGGGGGGGATGATGCTGTCGTTCCCGCCGCCGGGAAAGCCGCTCCCGTTCTGCACGAGGCTTCCGTTGCCGGAGACGATCAGGTTGTCGCTTTGGCCGTTGAGGAGCGCGAAGTTGACGCCGAACTGCATCTGGTCGGTGAGGCGGACGCTGAGGATCATCGCCTCGATGACGACCTGCATCGGGGGGACGTCCAACTCCTGAAACACGCCGTCGATGGTCTGGATCACCTCGGGATAGTCCTGGACGAGGAGCGCGTCCTGCTGGGCCAGCTTGTCGCCCCCCGCCTGCTCGTTGTCGGAAGGGATGCCGGCCTCGTTGGGGTTCGTCACGGCGACCTTGCCGATCTCCGGCGTGAGCAGCGGGACGACCAGCGCCTGCAAGTCGAACGTGCTGATGTAATGCGGGCGGTAGATCTTGGTGATCAGCTTCCGCTGCGCCAGGCGGCGGGCGGCGGCTTCCGCCTGCGTCATCACGTACACGAACCGCTCGTCCTGCTCGTGGACGAACCCGCGGGCGCGGAGGATGCCGGCGAGCGCCTCGTCCACCGAGACGTCGATCAGGTTCACCGAAACCTTCCCCCGCACCTCCGGCGAGGCGAGGATGTTCTTTCCCGCCATTTCCCCCAGCATCTCGAGCACCTGCCCGATTTCCGCGTCGGCGATCTGCAGCGAGAACTTCTCCGCGGCGCTCCTCGACGGCTCGACCCGCAGCACGGGGACCTTCCCGGACGCCGGACCAGCCGGAATCGCCGGGAGCGCCGGTTCGACCGGCGCCGGTTGAGGCGGTTGCAGGCCCGGGACCTGCGCGGGAAAGCTCTGCGCCGCGGCGGTCCCGCCGGCGCCTGCCCGGCCCGACTGGAATTGGTGCAGCTTCTGTTCGAGTTCCTGCAAGCGGTTCTGCTGTTCGAGCTGCTGGAGCAGATCGTTCGCGCGGCGGAGCACGTCGTCTCCCGATTTCTGTTGCGCGATCCGCTCGAGCTCCCGCTCCAGCCCCGTCAGCCGCGCTTCGAGCGGCGCTGTCCGCGGTGAAATCGAAGCATCCGGCTCGGCGAGCGGCTCGAACCGCACCGAGCGCCGTTCCGGCGCAAGCGGGAGCGCGGGAGATTGGAAGTCGAGGTCGATGGCAGGCCCCGGCTCGATCGGCCCCTGTCGCCCGTCGTCGCGCGGCAAGTGGAAGCCGGGAGTTCGCGGATCGGGAGCGAAGTAGGACTCCCTCTCCGCGGCGCCCCACCGCCCTCCTCCCGTGTCCGACTCTTCGACCAGTGGACCGAGGCGGACCTCTGCGCCGGGTTCTCTCTCGTTCCGCGCCGGCTGCGCGGACACATCGGCGACCCGAGGCGAAACGGCGGACGCAACGCGCGGCGGCGCCGGCTCGATCGAGAGCTCGGGAGCGCTTCCCGCGCCCGGCGGGGCGACGTCGGCGAGCCGCGCGGCGGCGTCGGAAGCAGCGCTCCGCTGTTCGCGGGCGGCGACGATCCGCGACCGGGCCGTGCGCGGATCGGGCAGGATCAAAAGGACCAGCAACCCGAAGGCGGCGATCATGGCCCACACGGCCACGCGAAACTGCTTGTTGATCATCGCATTAGTCGTCCCTGACCGGAATATTTCGCGGCCGCAACGATGAGTCCGTCACGTCATTCCCGCGAAGGCGGGAATCCAGTGCCTTCGCCCTCCGCGCCTCTGCTGGATGCCCGCCTTCGCGGGCATGACGCGCAGAGGCGGGCTGATTTCAACCACTCGGTCACAGGCCGCGCGGCTCGCCGGCCGGCTCCGCCTGCGACGGATCGGTCTCGACGTCGAAAGCCGGCGGCCCCGGAATCTTCAGCTCGAACGCCAGCCCCCCGCGCTTGAGCAGGACGCGGCGGGGATGCACCGCTTCGAGCCGGTACGTCTCGCCGCCGATCCGGACATCGGCCCCTTCAGCATACAGCTTGTCGTTGATGAACGCCGCTCGTCGCGTGCGGCCGATGATCGTGCTCTTGAGCTCCATGTCGTCCGGGAGCTTCTCGGCGACGGCGGGCGCGGCCGGCTGCGAAGGGGCGACGCGCGCCGGCTCCTCGGCGAACAGGATCGGCGGAGGGAACTGGCCCGCATCGACCCGAAACGGATCGCCTCCGATCGTTGCCGCATCCGCCGTCTTGACCAGCGGATCGCTCTCGAGGGTCCGTGCCGACTGGTCCCAGGTGTTGGCGATTGCGCGGCGGGGCGCGGCCTGGGTCGCGGCGGTCGGCGCCGGCGTCGCGGGAAGTCCCACGGCGGCAGGCGCCGGGGCGGGAGCGGTCGCGCCGAAACCGAGCGCCCGCCACAATGGCGGCAGCCAGAAGTACAGACCCACCAGCAGCAGGAGCGCCAGCGCCGCGGTCTTGCCGGCGCTGGCCTTCAACTCGTGCAGCAGGCGTTTTTTCAGGACGAGCACGGAAAACCTATCTCCAACTCAACGATAGCTCACGGGCGAAGGTCCCTGCCCCGCGAAGCGGGCCGCACCTTCAGTTCGTATCGGAAGCAAGGCGGCCGGACCTGTCATTCTTTTCGGTAGAATCGGAAAATTCGGCATTCCGGACGTAAATGTGAAAGTCGAGCGTGCCCTGCACGTCTTGCCCAGAGCGCCGCGCCTCCTGAGACAGCGCCAATTCCTGCACAGCGATCAGCCGCTCGCGGCTCTCCAGCCCGCGCAGAAATTCGGCGATCCGCTCGAAGCGGCCGGAGAAGCCGACCCGGAACGGAACCACCTGGTAAGCCGCCTGCGGCGCGGGAGTCAGCGGTTCGAGCCGCGTCAGCTTCAGGTCCGCCTGGCGTGCGATCCGGGCCACTTCCTGCACCACGCCGTGTACGTCCCCGGAGACGGGCACCTCGCGGAGCGTCTCGTGCAAATACACCTCGCGGCGGGCGATCTCGTCCCGCAACCGGCCGAGCTCGGCGACGCGCCGCGGAACGTCGGCGATTTCGCCGTTGGCGGCGGCGATCTCCGCGTCGATGCGGGCGAGTTCTTTCCGCCCGGGTAGGTAGACGACGAACAGGAACAACGCCGCCAGCCCGGCCAGCCCGGCGATCGTCAGCAAACCGTCGCGATGGATGATCGATTTCATGCGTCGCATCCTTCCTGACGAGTGTCGACGGATCGAGAACGTGCCACCCGCGCCGTTTCCAGTTGCTTCGGCCGATTTTCGCCCGGGAGACGCACGCGGAGCCGCAGCCGGAAGCTGCGCAGCCAGTGGTCGTCGTGCCGGTGCTCGTCGGTGTAGAGCAGCTTCACCTCGTCGAACAGCCCCGTCTCCTCGAGGGCGATCAGGTAGCGGGACAGAGTGACGTCGTCCGGCGCGATGCCGGCCAGGTGCACGAACACCGCCGACTCATTCGCCTGCCGCGCCAGCCGATCGAGATCCTGCTGTTCGGCGGGTACGACGGGCGCTAAGGAACCGGCGGCCGCGGCGCTCGGGGGCGCGGACGCGGCAGCGCTCGTCAGTTGCTCGCGCGTCATCCGAAACTCGCGGAGCGAAACGAATTCGGGGCGGACGGCGCTCACGCCGGCCAACAGCCGCGTCGGCGCAATCCGGAGACGAAGCTGCGCGACGAGGTTCGCGCGAAGGTCAAGCCGGTCGATCCGCGCCTGGAGCGCCTCGCGGCTTTCGAGCCTTTCCACGAGAGCGGCGGCCTGCCGGCGGAGGTCGTCCCGCGCGGTGGCGCGGGCGGTGCGGACTTGGTGCTGGCGGACCGTCCCCAACACGATCAGCGTGAGAAACACGCCGAGCAGCGCGCGACGCCAGGCGGCCTTCTGCCGCCGCTGGCGGTGCTGGTGAAAGCTCGCCGGCAGGAAATCGATGTCCTGCGGTTCGCCGGTGGAACGGGATTCGCGCACGGTTCAGGCCCCCGGTTGCCGTTTCATGGACAGGCCCATCGCGGTCGTCCACCGCCAGGGGCGGTCGAGTGCCGCCGCCGAAGGCGGCCAGTGGCGGAGCGCCTCGAACGGATTGCCGATGCCGCACGGCGTCGACAGCCGGTCCGCGAGGAACTCCGACAGCCAGGGGCTGGCGTCGTTCCCGGTGCAGACGATCCGCTCCAGCGGTTTCCCGCGGAACGTGATCTTGTAGTAGCGGAGGCAGAGCTCGACTTCCGAGGCGAGGCTCTCGAGCGGACCGCGGATCGCGTCGATCACCGAACGGTGCAGATCGTCCTCCGCGTCGAGCTCGGCCGCGGCGCTGACGGCGCCGCGCATCCGGGCGGCTTCCGCGAGGTTCATGTCGAGGTGGCGGGCGACCGCCTGGTCCATGTGCGCGCTCCCGGTCGCCACGTATTTCAGGAACAGGACGCGGTCGCCTTCGGCGAACAGGGCGGTCGTGGCCCGCTCTCCGAGGTTGAGATAGGCGACGCGGCTGCCGCCTCCCGAAGCGCGCGGGACGGCGCGCAGGCAGCGGAGGACGGCGCACGGTTCGACGTCGATTCCCACCGGCGCCAGTCCCGCCCCCTCGAGCACCCGCACGTGCCGTTCGACGACCCCGCGATGGCACGCCAGCAGGATCACCTCCTGTTTCACGTTGGCGTCCTGCCGGACCTCGCCGGCCGTCAGGTAACGGATTTCCCCTTCCGCGGCGGGATACGGGAGCCGCTCCTCCGCTTCCCAGTGCACGACCTTTCGGACCTCTTCCGGCGGAAGCTGCGGCAAGCGCACGTTCTGCACGAACAGCTCCCGCGCGCCGAGACAACTCACCACCTCGCGCCCCTTGAAGTGGTGGTCGCCGATCAGCTTGCGGAGGGCGGCGGCCCGCGCTTCGTCCTGCACCTCGGTCGGTACGGTCTCGTCGTGCGGCAGCTCCCCCTGGGCGAGCGCATGGATTTCATAGTCGCCGGGGCGGCCGGCGAGCTGCACGAGCGTGGCGGACCGCTCCTCTAGGAACAATCCGATCGGCAGGCGGGACGTGGGCTTCCAGACGATCATCGCGAATCGGTCCGTTCTCTGTAGTCGCAGAACTCGCAGGAATCCAGCCTCGAAATCTCCCCGAATTCTTGCGAATTCAGCTACTCGTCAGTCGATCTTCTTTCCCGGCTGGTCGATCGGGGCGACCCAGACGTTTCCCGTCACCCACGAAACCGTCACCAGCACCGCCGGCGCCGAAGGACCGTTTTCCGCGACCAGGCGGATCAGCGTGTCCTCGCTCCGCGCCGGACCGGTGCCTCCCAGCGGCTGGAAGCGGACGTCGCTCGCCGCCTGGCCGCTCGTCGCCAGTTGGACCGCCGCGATCCGCACCATCCCCCGCGCGGGGCCGGCATCCGATGCGAAGTCGACGCGATATCGGCCGTCCGACCGCGGCGGCGCGAGCGGATTGCGCGGCGGCGGCGGATTTCCCGTGCCGGTGTGCAGCAGCTCGTAACCGCGTCCGTCGAAATCGAACCGCACCGTCCACTCGCTGCCGTGCTGGACCGCGAGGCTTCGCGCGAGCCGCAGGTCCGAGGCGAGGACCCGCGCGGTCGCCTCGAGCGCCTGCGTTGCCGGACGCCCGGCGGAGCTGACGACCGCCCCCGCCAGGATCGCCAGCACCGAGAGGACGATCAGCAGTTCGATCAAGGTGAATCCGCGGCGGTTCATGGCAGCTCCCTCCATGAGAGCACCTTCCAGCGGTAGCCCGAATGGACGGCCAGCGACTGCGTTCCGGTCCACGGGCGGAACAGCGGCGGCGACCAGCGATAGCGGTCCCCGCCCGCATATTCGAGATGGAACGTCGGGTCGAGCGGCAGGCCATAGCTCGTGTAGGGAAACCCCCAGCCGCTGAAGTTCGAGGGGTTCGCGAGCCAGTCGACGAATTCGATCGGCGGGAGGCCGATGCTCTGCCGGTCGCGGTTGTCGCTGTCCCACCGCGAATACAACAAGCCCCAGGCGATCGACGACACATTGCCCCAGGCATTGGTGCGGTTGATGTCGTGCTGCTCTCCGGAGACCGGTCCGCGGATTTCGACGTACCGCCGCCGGTTGCGACGGATGCGGAAGTTCGTGGGAGATGCGTGTTCGGCCTGCCCCACGATCGTCAACTCGCGCCGCGCCGCGTCGACGTCGCGGATCGGATACCAGCTTCCCGACGTGCCGCTTGCGAGCCAGATCGCGTGCTGCTCCTCCCCCCGCACCGCGGCCAGGCTCTGCGTGCCGGCGATCGTCACCCGGCTCGACGGCTGGGCGATCGGGCGGGAGATGGCCGTGCCGACGATGTCTACGTTCGGCACGTCGAGGTATTCGAAGTCGCCCCCCGCGCCCCGGAACTGCCGCTGCACGACGACCGCCCCTTCGATCCGCATCCGCACGCCGCGGTCGATCTCGACCTGTTCGGCCACCACCGCCGGCAATCGCGGCCATTGGCCGGCGTCCGGGAACAGGAGCTCCCCCAGACCGTCGCGCGGCTGGCAGGAAGCGAGATGGATCGAATGGTCGCTGAAGGTGATGGTGTCGGTCGAGACGAGCGTCCCCACGATCGTCAAGTTTTCCTCCACGGAAATCGGTCCCTGCCGGTAGAAGATGCCCAGCGGGTTCTTGTCCGTCGGGCCGAGCGTCGCGTTCTTCAGCCGCGCGCCGACGGTTTGGGCGTCATACTCGAAGCCGCCCGCGTACAGGCGATAGCGCTTCCAGCCGCTGTAGTCGGCGCCGGGGAACGTGAGCGATTCGCTCGTTTGCGCGTACGAGACGCCGAGCCGGTCCAGGTCGTTCCGCAGGGAACTCGAGGCGCTGCGCTCGAAGATCACGAGCGGCGACGTGGAGGGGATGCCGTTGGCACCGAACGGGTGCGGATGCCGGGGCGACCCGCTCGCGACGTGCTTCGCGCCGACGGACTTCAAGTACTCGGTGCGGATCGAGCTCGACCATGCCGGGTCTCCGAACAAGGCGATCCCGCTCTGCAACCGCAGCTGGCCGTCGATCCGGTCCTGCGGATCGAGCACGAGCGACGTGTCCCGCTCCGCGTATAGCGCGTATTGCTGGATCTGGTCGTAGCTGCCGGGGTTCGGCGACAGATCGTCCGCGGCGGCGTTATCGCCTGCGCGGACCGTGCGGCCCGCGAGCCGCGGCTGCAACCGGACGAGCACTTCGACCGTGCGCTGCGTCTTCTCCGCAGAGTTGCCCGCCGCGGACCACGTCCCCACCGATTTCACGACCAGGCACAACCCGAGTTCCTGCGGAACGTTCGAGACGATCGCGGGGGGCTTCTCGAACGTCACGCGGTACGAGGCGCTGCCGGCGTCGTCGGTGACGACCGTCGCCGTCAGCGGCTTCTCGACCCCGGCCCAGCCCGCGGCCTGCATTTCCCGGAGGGCGACGGCGGCGCCGGTTTGCGCGGCCTGCAGCGCCGCGTCGCGGCGGGAGACGTTCGCGTCGATCTGAGAAAGCGTCGCCTGGGTCTGCAGGAACGCCACGGTGAGCGTGAGGCTCAGCGCGATCGCCACCATCACGACGAGCAGCGCCATCCCGCGCCGCGCCGTTCCCCGCGCCCTCGAGGCATCCGCGGATTCCGCGGCGCGGCGGAGCCGCAACCGAGGGATCACGCGAAGGCGCGAAGCCGCGAAGGAAGACGAACAAGAGCCGAGGGGTTCATCCCCTCGGTGATCTTGCGGCGCTCCGATCAAATCGGCGAGATTCTTCATGCGACGACCGTGTTCTCACCGAGGGGGTAAACCCCTCGGCTCATTGTTTTTCGTTAGCCGGAGTTTTGCACAGGAATCCGTGGATCGCCGTCCATCGGGCGTCGTTCGCCGCATCCCCCTCATCTCCGATACACGTGCCGGTGGCTTGCGGAGCCGAAGAACGGAATCGCAACCGCCAGCGACTCCGTGCCGGGCAACGGGCGTTCGCGCGGCTCGATCATCAGCTCGATCCGCACGCTCGCCTGCCTCAGCCCCGAGTCCCCCGCGACGATCCCCTGCGCCCAGGGGAGCGCGTTCCAGGCCGAAGTGCCCGGCGCCGCCGACTCCACCTGGCTGTCCGACGGAGTCAGCCCGAGGTCGAACCGCACGTTGGGCGCCGCGACTGCCGCGTACGACCCGAACTGCGGCAACTGGGCCCGCCGCACCCGGTCGCACAGCAGCACCCCCTCCGCCTGCGACGACGATAGCAACGACAGGATCTGGCTGCGGAACCCGCTCGCCTGGAAGTCCACGTTGGCCGTGTTGTTCGGAAAGGCGAATTCCAGGAACCGCGCGGGATCGGCGGGATCGGGGGCGTAGACGACCAGCTCGTTCGCGCGGGGCAGCCGCGTCTGCTCGCCCGCCGCGGCCATCCCGCCGCTGCGCCCCCCGCTCCAGACGACGAGCACGTCGGGGAGTTCATGGATCGCCCACTGGTGCGTGACGACGGCGATCCCGACGACGGACGGATTGCCCCCCACCCGGTACGTTCCGGCGTGCGCGACCATGTATTCGATGCGGTCGAGCGTCCCCTGCGCCTGGAGCGTCGCGTCTTCGATCCCGTTGGTATGCGCATGTGCCGTGTGCACCGCGCTCACGATCCCGCTCAGGATGACCGCGAGGATCGCCGTGATGGTCATCGCCATCATCAGCTCGACGAGCGTGAACCCGCCCCGCCCGGCGAGCGGGGCGGCGTCAGCCCCCCGGTGGCCCACGGATGCCCCGCGCGCCCGCCATCGCGGAACCGAGCGTCTTTCACGGTGCGACGGGCACATTGGTGAACATCCTCGTGACTTCGGCCATCCGGCCTCGATTCCCCCGCGCGTCGATATGACTCACGCGGACGGTGACGCGGCGATAATCGGTGTATTGCGTGACGACCTGCCAGCTTCCCGAACCGGCCGGCTGCACGCGTTCGACCGTCACTTCCCGCGCGAACCGCGCCACGAACGCCGCGTCCGGCTGCAGCAACGCCACGCGGTCGATCGGGTAACCCCCGAGTTCGCCTCCCTCGCTGCCGAGGACTTGTCCGTCACGCGTCCGCGGGGGCCTCTCCGACAGACCGGCGTAATCGTCGATGTCGTCGAAGTTCTCGCGCGTCGAGCCGGACGGGGCGGGATTGGTCGCCGCCGGAAACCGCGCCGCCGCGATCTCGTCCATCAACTGATCGGCCAGCCCGCGGGCGACGGCGCGGTGTGCGGCGGAGGTGCTCGACAGGACGGCGGCGGAGATCGACGAGAGCAGCGCCGCACCGGCGATCGACGTGACGGCGACCGCGACCAGCGCCTCGACCAGCGAAAAGCCATCGCGGCGCGGTGTGGTCTGCGGGAATGGTTCGCATCGTTGGCTGGGCTGCATGGGGATCCGCTCTCCCGTGGGCTCGCGCCGCACGGTTGCGTGTGGAGACGAGAAGAAAAGGGCGCGGCAAGGTCCCCTCAAAGCTCCCAGCTTTTCCTTGCCGCGCCCTGAATCGACGAATCGCAGTCGCTGCCGCCACGCGGGCCGCGCGAAGTTCCGCGCAAACCGCGTCACCGCAACCATAGGTCAGGGGGCGCGGGAGTCAAATCGGGTGCGGAGTGCGGAATGCGGAATGCGGAATGGCAGGGATAGCGACCGCCGATCGTTTAGCCGCGGCCCGGCGGGCCGCGCGGATCGTCATGCCCGCGAAGGCGGGCATCCAGCGGCCGCGCGGACCGGGACGGGCACTGGATTCCCGCCTGCGCGGGAATGACGGGAACGCCTGCGCGGGAAACGTGTTGCAGCACCGGTCCGCCGACAACCGGCAGCGGACTGCTGACAACTGACAGCGGACCACCGCTCACGCCGCGGAGCGGCTGGCGGTCGCCACGTTCGCCCGCAGATGTTCGAGGTTCAATCCGCCCACCACCACGTTCGTCACGTGCGGGTTCGCGAGCACGAAGCGGATCGCCGCCTCGGGCGGCAGGCGCCCCGAGCCAAGCCCTTTCTTCACCAGCACGGCGACTCCGCGGCGATGCGCCTCCGCCATCGCCGCCGCGTGCGTCTGGTCGTCGAGCGAGTATTCGATCATCACCGCGTCGGCCCAGTCGAGCCCGCTCTCCGCTCCGGCGACTGTCTTGCCGGACAGGCCGATCCCCCGCACCAATCCCCGCCAGCGGAGATCGAGCAGCGTCGCCACCGCGTCCGTCTCCTCGAGGATCGCCCGATCGTCGCCGTGCGAATGAATGAGCACGAGATCGAGCGCGTCGGTCCGCAGCCGCGCGAGACTGCGGTGTACGCTGCGGCGGATCGCGGCGGCGGAGAAGTCGAACCGCGACCGGCCGTCGACGAACTCCTCGCCGACTTTCGTCGAGAGCACGAATTCGTGCCGCCGATGCGCGAGCGCCCGGCCGATCCGCTCCTCGCTCAGCCCGTAGGCGGGGGCCGTGTCGATGTGCGTGATCCCGCTATCGAGCACGGCGTTCAATACGCGAGCGGCCTCGGCCTCATCCGGCAGCTCGAACGGCCGCGGGTATTTCACCTGCTGATTGCGGCCGATCTTGACCGCGCCGTAGCCGATCGCGGAGACGGAGAGACCGGTGCGTCCAAGGGGGCGGGATTGCATGCGGGGCCCGTTATCAGTAGGCAGTCGGAACCTGTGTACTGAGTACCCAGTACATCGCCCTCGCCCCCCAATTGGCCATACTCGTCTATGCTCCATCCTCCATCCTCACGACTCACCCCTCACGCCGCGCGCTCGCCCGCCGTCCGCGATCCCTCCGCCATCGCCCACCGCTCGGCGGTCTCCCACGGCGGCAACGCCACTCCCGGCCGCGGCCATGCCGCCAGCGACAGCGTCTCGAAAATCGACGGCGGGGACACGGCCTCCACGTCCCGCACGAGTTCCCGCGCCAGCCGTGGCACGAGCGCGAGCTTCGTCGGCCAGGCGGTGACGACGTTCGCGTCGCGGAGGACCTGCACGTTCTCCGGCCGCTTGCCGAACGGGACGCTCCCCTCGGCTCGATCGACGCGGTACGTCGTCCATTCGACTCCGTCGAGCGAAACGCCGGGAATGACGTGCCGCAGCTCGTCGCGCGTGCGGGCGACGAGCGCCGCCTCGTCGAGGGCGACCCCCTCCTCGGCGAGCTGGCCGCCGATCTGCCACACGGTGCGGCCGGCGGTGTCGATGTCGGACGTGACCGTGACCCGCGTCCTCGAGCCGTCCACGCAGTGGCCATTGAGCTCCGGCAGCGGGCCGCGGGCGAGAACCATGTGCAGCGGCCGGCGCTGCATGGCCGGCCGACTCAGGCCGACTTGGCGGCGGAGTTCCGCGTTCCCCGCCCCCGCCGTGAAGATGACGCGCCGCGGCTGAACGCGGACCCGCTCCCCCGACGCGGGGTTCGTCAGACGGATCGAGCGCACGTCGCCCAACCCGTCGATGTCGAACGAAAGCCCCTCGTGCGGGTCGATCTTCAGGATCCGCCGGGCGTGCCGCGCGAATAGCGATTCGACGAAGCTCCGCGGCGAAATGACTTGTTCGTCGAGCCGCGCGACCGGACCCGGGCACGCGCGGAGCACTTCCGGCCGCTCCGCGATCGGCAGGAGCTGCGGAGCGACCGCCAACCCGAACCGCGCCCCGAGCATGCCGACTTTCGAGGAAAACGTGTCCGTCCGCCACAGATAGCAGCACTCGGAGCGGACGCGGGCGCCGCTGAGGTCGGGCGTGCGGCGGCCGGCGAGGCAGTCCCGCCACACGTCCGGCATCTCGCGGATGTTCCGGGCCGATCCGGTCAGCCAGCCCTGCAGCGTGTACTTCAACCCGCCGTGAATGATTCCCTGCGAAGCGACCGTCTGCCCGCCCCCGAGTTCGCCCGCTTCCACGAGCAGAGCCGACCTCCCGCGCGAGACGAGCTCATCCAGGGCCCACAGCCCGGCGGCGCCGCCGCCGAAGAGGATCGCATCGATTTGCATGGGGCGAATTCCCTTTCGGGCCGCGCGACTTCCTGGGCGCGGTGCGCGGCGGGCGTCTTGTAACTGATGGGCGGCCTTGCGGAAAAGAGGAATCCTCGCGAAAGCTCACGCGCCAGCGGCGAAGTTCCCGCGAAATTCCCGTGAATCGCGGGATTCATGCGCGATCCGCAGCACCGCGACGCCCATCATGCTCCCTTCCTCAACTCGAAGATCGCCTCGACTTCCACCGCGATGTTCCCCGGCAGCGACGCCATCCCGACCGCGCTCCGGGCCGCGCGGCCGTTCTCACCGAACACCTCGACCATCAGGTCGCTGAACCCGTTGATGACCTGCGGGTGCTGCGTGAAGTCGGGCGTCGCGTTGACCATCCCCAGCACCTTCACCAACCGCTCGATCCGATCGAGACTTCCCAGCTCGTTGAGGAGCGTGGCCAGAATCGTGAGCCCGACGGTGCGGGCGGCGGCCCGGCCTTCCTCGAGCGACAGGCCGCCCCCGATCTTGCCCGTGACGAGCGTCCTGTCCGGCCGCAGCGGACCGTGCCCCGAGACGTAGCACATCTGCCCCACGACGACGACCGGCCGGTACGTGCCGGAGGGCTTCGGCGCCGGGGGGAGTTCCAGATTCAACTCGAACAGGCGGGCATCGGCGGTCATGTGTCGGCCCCAGTCGGCTGCGGTGGGAATCGTGCGGAATGCCGCCGGCGCCGCGGCCTGGCGGAATCGGTGCAGGATAAGAAAACGAGCGACCAGCGAACAGCGAACAGCGAACGGTCGGCCGCGAGCCAATGCCGCGCGCAGCCGCACCGCGAGCAACCATGCGGAGAATCGAGTGGACAGCAGGCCGTGCAGAGTGGATAGTAGACGCTGCGCGGCGGTCCGGGGCCGGCGACGGACTGCGGATGATCGACAGCCGCTGTTCCCTGTTCGCCGGCGGCTGCTTAGAATGGACCTCCGCATTCGGGCCTTCATTCACTGAGAAGAGACCGGCGCCATGGATCCTTCATTCAGCCAGATCGCGCTGATCACCGTGCTGCTCATCGTCGCGCTGATGGGCGTGATCTTTCTGGTGCTGTTCGCCAAGTACTTCAATCTGTGGCTGCGGGGCTTCGTGACGCGGGCGCGGATCGGCCCGCTGTCGCTCGTGTTCATGTCGCTGCGGAAGGTCAATCCGAACATCATCGTCGACTCGAAGATCACGGCGGTGCAGGCGGGGATTCCCGGCATCAGCACCGAGGCGCTCGAGGCCCACTACCTCGCCGGCGGAAACCTGCGGAACGTGATTCGCGCGCTGATCGCCGCGCACCGCGCCAAGATCGACCTCGATTGGGACACCGCCACCGCGATCGACCTCGCCGGCCGGAACGTGCTCGAAGCGGTGCAGACCAGCGTCGATCCCAAGGTCATCGATTGTCCCGATTCCCGCCGCCACGGCCGGATGACGCTCGACGGCGTGGCCCGGGACGGCATTCAGCTCAAGGCGCGGGCCCGCGTCACCGTCCGCACGAACCTGGCGCAACTCATCGGCGGGGCGACCGAGGAAACCGTCATCGCCCGCGTGGGCGAAGGGATCGTCTCGGCGATCGGCTCGTGCGAGACTCACAAGCAGGTGCTCGCCAACCCGGTGCTCATCGCCAAGACGGTGCTCAACAAGGGGCTCGATTCGCAGACCGCCTACGAGATCGTCTCGATCGACATCGCCGACATCGACGTGGGGGACAACATCGGCGCCCGCCTGCAAGCCGACCAGGCCGAAGCGGACATGCGCATCGCCCGGGCCAAGGCGGAAGAGCGCCGCGCCCGCGCCGTCGCCACCGAGCAGGAGATGCGGGCCACCACCCAGCAGAACCGCGCCTACGTCGTGCTCGCCGAGGCCGAAGTCCCCAAGGCCATGGCGGAAGCCTTCCTGGGCGGCTCGCTACGGGCCGACGCCTCGGCCACGGACGGCAACGGCGAGGCGACCGGCCGAAGCGCCGCGGCGGAAACGTCGCACCTCGCGGCCGCTCATTATCCCGCCGCGGAACTCCGCCTGAAAGGGGACCGCACGGTCGCCGTCTGTCCCGGCTGCGGCGCCCGCTATAACGTGACAGACGTGCATGGCAACGCCGACTTCGACCGCGACCCGGACGCCCCGGGCCAGCAAGTCCATTGCCGGAAGTGCGACACCACGTTCACGCTCCCGGAAGAAGCGGAGACGGAGGGTTGAGGGTGGATGCACGGCGGCCGTTGATCCCTCGACTGCCTTCTGCCTCACGCTCCGACAATCCGAAAACCTCCCCCGCCTTTCCCGCCCCGCAGACGGGGTAATCTCGATTGGAAATTCCGCGACGAACGCGCGGGTTCCGGTTGAGAACCCCCATTCCGCAGGTTAGGATGGAGGGCATCGCGGGCGGTGCCGCCGCACATGCCGGCGTGTCCAACCCCAGTCCAGAGCTTCAGGGAGTGCAGGTCGCATGAGCGACGGAATGAAAATGGAACTCAACGACCGGCAGCGCGAGACGCTGCTCTGCGGCCTGCGTTACGTGCGGAGCTCGCTGATGCTCGACGTCCGCGACCCCGATCCCGATCTCGACGCGGAGCGCGATGGCGAACTCAAGGAGATCGCCCTGCTCATGGACCGCCTCACCGGCGTCGGCAGCCGCGACACCGCGCGGGTCTAGCACGGCGAGCGGACGGGTGTCAGCCGGCCGGCGGCGTCCTTCACTGAGCGGCCGATCCCCGTGCAGGGGTAGCTGAATTCGCAAGAATTCAACCCGATTCACCGGAATTCTTGCGAATTCCGCTACGATCAGTCGACGACAAGCCGATCAACTCACCGGCGCCGTCTGCCCCGCGACGAAGCCGCAGTTCTTGTGCGAGCCGTCGCAAAACGGCTTATTGCCCGAAGCGCCGCAGCGGCACAGCGCGATCGACTGCTTCTCCCCGAGGTCGAAGACGTTGCCTTCGTGATCGACGAGGGTGACCGGGCCGGTGACGAGCAGCGGCCCGTTCTGCCGCGTCACGATCTTCACTTCCGCCTGCGACATCGTTGCTCCTTCGCGGCTGAACCACCGACGCGCCTGGGCTGAGACCGCGCGCGTCTCCCGTGCGAACATATCGGCGTCGCGGTCCCCACGCAACGCCGTCGCTCGTTCGCATCGCCGCGCCGCCCCGTCTATACTGGGTCGCGAGACTTTCCTGACCATCCGACCGGAGCCGTTCCGATGACAGCCACTCGCGCCGAATACCTCGCCCGCGATCGCGCCCACCTGCTGCATCCGCTGCACGATCCCCGCATCCAGGAACAGGGGCACGTGTGGGTCAAGGGGGAAGGGGCGGTCCTGTTCGACGCCGACGGCAAGGAGTATCTCGACGGCCTCGCCGGCTTGTGGAACGTCGTCGCCGGACACGGGCGGAAGGAACTCGCCCGCGCCGCCGCCGCGCAGATGGAGACGCTCGCCTACTGTTCCGGCTACACGGGCAGCTCGAACCCGCCCGCGATCGAGCTGGCGGAGCGGCTCGCCGGGCTGACCTATCCCAACATCAGCCGGTTCTTCTTCACCTCCGGCGGAGGCGAGTCGAGCGATTCGAGCTTCAAGACCGCCCGCTTCTACTGGCGGGCCAAGGGACAGCCGGAGAAGACGAAGGTCATCTCCCGGCAATGGGGCTACCACGGCGTGACGCTCGCGGCGATGAGCGCCACCGGCATCACGTCGTACTGGCCGATGTTCGAGCCGCGCGTGCCCGGTTTCCTGCACATCCCCTCTCCCTACCCTTACCGCTACGTCGCTCCGGCGGGGAAGAGCCCCGGAATCGCCGCGGCGGACGAGTTGGAGCAGGCGATCCTCCGCGAGGGGCCGGACACGGTCGCGATGTTCCTCGCCGAGCCGGTGCAGGGGGCCGGCGGCGTGATCGTTCCCCCCGACGACTACTTCCCCCGCATCCGCGAGATCTGCGACAAGTACCAGGTGCTGTTCGTCTCGGACGAGGTCATCACCGGCTTCGGCCGCACGGGGAGGATGTTCGGCCTCGAGCACTGGAACGTGCAGCCGGACATGATCCTGTTCGCCAAAGCGATCACCTCGGGCTACTTCTCGCTGGGAGGGATCGGGATGAGCGAGGAGATCGCCCGCACCATCGACGCCTGCGACCCCGTGTGGATGCACTGCTACACGTACAGCGCGCACCCGGTCGGCTGCGCGGTGGCGCTCGCCAACCTCGACATCATCGAACGCGAGAACTTCGTCGGCCAGGCGAAGGAAAAGGGGGACCGGCTGCTCGCGGGACTCCGCGCGGCGCTCGCCGATCACCCCCACGTCGGCGACGTCCGCGGCCTCGGTCTGATGGCGGCGGTCGAGCTCGTGCAGAACAAGCGGACCAAGGCCGAGTTCCCGCCGGAGGAAAAGGTCGGCTTCCGCGTGCACCAGGCGGCCCAGAAGCGGGGCCTGTTCAGCCGGCTCCGCGGCGATGTGTTCTGCCTCGCCCCGCCGATCGTCACGACGGAATCCCAACTCGACCGGATCGTGGAAATCCTGCGGGACTCGGTGGACGAGGTGCTGGGACAATAACGCCGGCGCGGCGCGGCCAGGCTGGCCGTGCGAGCGCAGCGGCTCGGGACGAATCGGTATTGCCGGACCGGATCATCAGTCGCCGCCGTCTTCCGCCGCGCTGTAGACGGAAATCTCGATATCGATTCCGAGCATCGCGCATTGTCTCAAGAACGAACTCGGGAACGTGTTGTGTTGCGCGAAGCCGTCTCGCGGAAAATCCCAACTGAAATCCAGGCAGATATCCTCGACTCCATCCGATGCGCGAAGTTGCTGAAGCGCTTCCTGGTGGCGCGACAGGAATCGCTCGGATTCCTGGATTTGCAACGGGACTTGATCTCCGTCCGCTTCTGCAACGGTGAAGTTGAAGGTGCTTCGCCCCTCGTCCGAAACTTCTCCTTGCTCGCGTCGTCGTCGGGAAGCGATCGATTCCGCGAAACCGAACGGCGCTGCGGGCATGGTATGCCGCAGTCGTTCGTATGCTCCCGAAACTCGCAGCACCGTTGGCATCGTTCGACTATTTCGCGGCATCAAAGCTGCACGGGAAGCAAATTCAACCCACGACCACTGCCGAGACGGAACGCCGTGAAATCGCGACGGTCGAGCGTGAAAATCGTATCGATGTTCTCACGCTCCGCCAACCAGACGAGACACGCGTCGGCGAGCTGAGGCGCAAGATCGCGGTACTGCTGAAGGAACGCGGAGATCCACGGCGCCGCATCTCGCTCGATCGGCAGCAGATCGAGCAGTCCAACCTCGAACCCTTCGAGCAGCCGCTGCACCGCAATGATATCGCGACGCAGCAGATACGCCGCTTCAGTGATGACCGGCCAGCAGGTCAAGAGCGGCGGCGTGAGATCGCGAAGCTGCCGGGTGCAGATATCGTGGTGCCGGTCGTTCTCCGAAATGATCGCCACGAGAGGACCGGTATCGACGAGCACCCGTTTCATGCTGCGCCAAATTCCGCCATATGATCCGAATTCGAACTCAGGTCGGCGGGCGCTGCGGTCAGACAACCGATGATTCCGGCCTTCAGGGCCAGATCATAGCACGAGCCGTTTTCGTGAATGCTCGCGCGGACGGTTTCACGAATGGTGATCTCGACCCGCGCATGCTCCTGCAGATCGAGCTGCTCCAGCGGCCGGAGAACTCCCCGCTCGTACACGGCTTCGACGGTTTTCATTGTCATGAAGGCATTCTATTGCCCCGTCCACCCTCCGGCAATTCGAGTCTGCCAAGATGCCGTAGGTCCAGTCCGCTGGACTGGACTTGGCTCGGTGTTGCGGCTTCGATTGCGAGGTCGGGCCCCGCCCGCCCGGTGGGCGGGGGCTACAGTTGCAGCTGGTCCTTGCTGAGCATCACGGCGCGGCCGTGTTGCACGGTG
>JBBDNU010000119.1:0-4027 GCA_040877365.1 Planctomycetales bacterium | reverse complement strand
CCCGCCGCCGCGTAACTTGCGGCCGAATCGAGTAATTTCAACGGGCTGCTAAGCGCCGACGACGGTCGCGGCTCTTTGCACCGCTTTAGGGACACCGGATTGACGGTTTTCGACGTGAGGGCCTACTACCCTTTCGCGATTCGCTTCAACACCTCCACGCCGCGTTCCAGTGTGCGTTGTTCGGCCGCGTAGGAGATGCGGAAGTGGGTGTCGTGGGTGCTGAAGACGTTGCCGGGGATGATGAGCAGGTCGTTTTCGATCGCCTTCTTCACGAACTCGGTGCCCGTGCCCCAGGGGGCCTTCACGAACAGGTAGAACGCGCCGCCGGCGCCGGCGATCTCGTAGTCGTGCTTCAGTTCAGACAGCATGAAGTCGCGCTTCTTCTTGTACTCGGCCACGCGGTCGCTCACGTCGAGGTCCCACGCGACGAGGCCGGCCCATTGCACCGGGTGCGGGGCGCAGACGAACGTGAACTGCTGGAGCTTGATCATCTGCTGCATGATCTCCTGCGGCCCGTGGACCCAGCCCAGCCGCCAGCCGGTCATCGAGTGCGATTTGCTGAACCCGTCGATCACGATCGTGCGGTCGTTGAACTTCGCCGGGCTGACGAACGGCGCGTCGTAGCAGAAGGCGCGGTAAATCTCGTCGCTCAACAGGGCCACGTTCTTCTCGCGGGCAATCTCGGCCAGGCCCCGCACGTCTTCCTCCGGCGCGACCGCTCCGGTGGGGTTGGCCGGGCTGTTGAACAGGATCAGCTTGGTCTTGTCGGTGATGGCGTCGCGGACGCGGTCGAGGTCGAGGCGGAAATCGGGATACGTGTCGACCAGCCGCACCCGCCCGCCGACGAGGTTCGTCATGTGCGTGTACATCACGAAGTACGGGTCGAACACCAGCACCTCGTCGCCGGGGTTCACCAGCGTGTTGATCGCCAACAACAGCGACCCGCTGGTGCCGCTGGAGATGAACGCCTTGCGGTCGGCGTGGCCGTACTCGGCATCGACCGACTTCTGGATCTTCTCGATCAGCGGGGCGATCCCCTGCGTTTGGCTGTAGGCGTTCTTTCCCTCGGCGACCGCGCGGGCGAGGGCGTCCTTGATGGGTTGCGGCGTGTCGAAGTGCGGCTGCCCGATGCTGAGGTTGATCGGGTCCTTCATCGAGGCGGCCAGGTCGAACACCTTGCGGATGCCCGACATGTCGACCCGGTGCATGCGATCGGCGATCCACGCGGCGCTCATGGCTGTGCTTCGGTTGTGCTCGAGGCGAATGAAGAACGAAACCGACGACCCCACCAGCATACGCGATCCGGCAAGACGCGGGAAAGACCGCGCCGCACAGCACGGGCGCGTCGCGGCATCCGGCGTGGGTTCGAAAACAGTCCATCGGTTGCGGCCCTGCCTCGCTGGGATTTAGACTCCTGGGCCGGCCCATGCTCCACGTCGCGTCGCGCATCATGCGAGGCAACATGCTCGCAGCATGCTGGCACCCTTGATCTCGGGGAATGAAATGCTTCGCTTGATCGCGGTGGTCGCGTGCCTGGCTCTCGTGCGGCCCGCCGCCGGAAAGGAAACTGCCCCGGCGGACGTCCAAAAGGCGGCGGAGGCGATCACCGCCGCGGCGACCGCCCCCGCGTTCGGGCAGAAGGGCGCGGGGCATCCGCTGCCGCTCGCCGGGCACTGGAACACCGGTGCGATCCCGGGCGGCTTCACTCCGAACTGGCAACTCGAGCAGATCGAGGCGGGGCACATGCTGCTCCCCTGGTTCGACATGCCGAACATCGAGCCGACCTACCATCAGACCGACGCGTATTACGAATCCGCCATCAAGCGGGCCGCCGAACTTAAGTTGCCGCTGACCTTCGTCGGGACGCAGTGGGAACATCTGCTGACGACCGATCCCGAGTACTTCGGTCTACCGGCCGAACGGAACCCAAACTCGATCTATGCCAGCGGGCAGGTCAACCGGGCGGTCTGCCCGTTCGGTCCGGTCGAACCGTGGCGGCAGGTCGGCCGGCAATGGACGACTTCTCCGATGATCCGCAAGGTCCAGGAATGGTATCCCGACCCGCCGCGGGTGATCTTCCTGTCGAACAACGAGCACACGCGGCTGACGTGGAACCGGGTGGAAGGATCGCCCCGCTACCTCGCGCGCTTCGGCAAAGGCCGCGATGACGATTTCAAGCGGAAGGTCGTCGGCGACGGATGGATCGAGCGCTATCGGGCGCTGCAGTCCGCGATGCGGGACGGACTGGCTGAGGCCAAAGCTCCGGCCGGACCGGCGTGGAGTAAGGCGGCGACGTTCGTGGGCTACGACGCGTTCGGACCGCCGCATCTCGGCCGCTGGGGCGGCTGGCCCGAATATTCGCTGCACACCAAGGAGCGGATCGACCCGAACCCGCTGATGTGGGACGGCGGCTCGCCGAGCTTCTACGTTCCCAACTGGAACGGCTCGACCGACCACACCGTGTGGAGCCCGCAGATCGAGTCGATGAACTGGCCGTTCATGCTCGACGAGGCCCGCCGCCTGAACCCGGCCTTCTGGTGGGAGATCTCCACGTGGGACGGCCACCAGCCGACGCTCGCCAACGACAAACGGAAGACTTACGCGGCCGCCGGGCAGACCTTCAGCCCCGAACGGTACGGCGGGATGATCCAGTTCGGCATGTGGCTGCTGCGCCCGCGGGTCGTCCGCGAATACCGGAACCATACCGACACGGTCGAGAAGGCGGGGGCGTACTTCGAGCCGATCATGGCCGCGGTCGATCGCGTGCATCGCGACGCGACGTTGAGAGAGTTCTGGCAGCGCGGCGCACTCGTGCCGAACCGCGCCGCGAAGCACCCCTACCAGGAATTGGTTCCCGAGGAGTATCGCGACCGCGACCGCTGGTTCCTGCTGGAGACGAGCCTGACGCCCGAGCGGCCGTGGAAGCTGGACACGAAGATCGAAGTGTTCGCGGTGGCGCTCGCGCTGGGGGAAAAGCCCGCTCGCCGCTGGCTGGTCTACGCCCACGCCCCGCTCGGCGCGCGGGACGACGTGTCGATCACCCTGCCGGAGTTCGGCGACGTGACTGCGGACGTTCCGGTCGCCGGCGGCTTCTGGCTCGTCCGGGAGAAAGGCCGCGAGGTCACACCGCTGCCGGCGACTCCTCGGTAAGGGGTGTAGGGCCGGCTAATAGCATTGCATGACGACCCAGCAATCTTCGAATCGTCGTGCTTTGAGCGAACCGGTCGGAATCAGTACGTATATCCGCCCGGCGTCGCCCAACTCCAGATCGAGGCGTTCATCCGAATCGATCTGCAGCAGCAGTTGCCATTCGGCCACACCCGGATGAAAACGTTCCGGCGCGATCCGGTGATGGTCCAGGGCGCGGCACGCGGCCAAAAGAGCGTCCAAGTCCGGTTCCATGAACGTCTCCGGCCTCACGCCCGCCTCAGCCATCGCGGATAGTGTCGCCTGGTCCTTCATGTATTGACCGGACATCAAATGAGCTGTAACTCTTTCGTCCGTCTGAATCCAGAGTGGGTTGCCGCCGAGCGTGTGAAACGGCGAGTTGCGATCGCCTGGAACCCCCATGTCTTCTGAAAAATGGATCGGGATTTGTTCGCGTATTGCGTCGGCGGGCGGTTCGGAATGCCGCGGCGTGGATTCCTGTGTCATGGACACCAGCCAGTGCCGGTTGATGGCGATCGAGTTCCCCCAGTCGCGTTGCTTGAAATCGTAGAATACGTTCAACCATCCGGACGCTGGCATATTAGGTGGCGCCTCGGGCACGTCGTCGAAGCGAAGTGACAGCAACGACGTCAACGGGCCATTGGGGCCGATCGGCCAGTCGCCGGTGAAGCGGGGAACGCCGAAGAAGTGGGACTGCATCCCCTCAGCCTGCCCGACTTCGATTCTGACGCCATCGTGCGTGGTCGTTCGTGGGGGGAGAAATATGCCGTAGTTCAACGTTTGCGCGGGTTCTCCGGTAAAAATGTTCGCCTCCTCACC
Organism: Planctomycetales bacterium; assembly: GCA_040877365.1. Taxonomy (GTDB): domain Bacteria; phylum Planctomycetota; class Planctomycetia; order Planctomycetales; family Planctomycetaceae; genus JBBDNT01. The sequence continues at coordinate 40 of JBBDNU010000119.1, read as the reverse complement.
AGAATCTGTGGGTAGCTTTTGGAGCCCGATGGGCAATTCA
>JBBDNU010000118.1:0-22053 GCA_040877365.1 Planctomycetales bacterium | reverse complement strand
GGGTTGAGGGTTGAGGGTTGAGGGTTGAGGGTTGAGGGTTGAGGGTTGAGGGTTGCGATCCTCACCCGATAGTTCGACGTTCTCGCCCGGAACCCGTCATTCCCGCGCAAGCGGAAATCCAGTACCGTCTCACTCGCCGGCTGGATGCCCGCCTTCGCGGGCATGACGCGCGTCACTTCAAAATCACGTCGCGGAGATACTCCGCGGCCCCGGTCGCCCACTGCGCGTCGCCGACCGTCCCCCAGGTCGCCAGCCCGCATCCGACGATCAACAGCACCGCCACGATCACCTTGCCCGCGTCCTGTCCTTTGAGGCTGCCCAACTGGTCCGGGTCGCGCGAAAGGTACGCCGACGCGGCGTAGAACTCCTCGCCGATCAGCGTGTAGTCGCACGCCGCGACGAAGAACGGCAACTGCGACGGCTCCGCCGTCCCCGCCACCTGGATCGCGCCGATCGAGTTTCCCGTCTCCGCGAGGATCAGCGATTCGGCGTAGAACGCTCCCATGTAGAAGCAGGCGGCCGGCTTCTCGCGGACCATCCACCCCGAGAGATACGCCACGTAGCCGAACTGCTCGTCGGTCACGTAATGGATGTTTTCCTCGTTGTAGGCGTCGGGCCGGCCGGCGGCGAGGAAGGCCGATTGCACCGTCTCGCGGCCGGCGGTCATCACCAGCGAGCGGGCGGTGGGGACTTCGATCCGCGAGCCGTACTCCGCCGTCACCTGCGCCACGCGCGACAGCACGGTGAGGCCGGCGATCGTCTGGATCTCGTTCATGTCCTGAATGCCGGGGACGAACAGGCAGGCGCGGCCGGTCTCGGTCGCGCGGCCCACCGCTTCTTCCACCACATCGAGTCCCGCGATCTTGCGGATGTTGAGCGGCAACCCGAACCGGGCGAGGACGATGAACAGCACGATCGCCCCGCAGACAAGGGCGAGGATCACCGCCGGCCAGAAGCGCGTGCCGTCGAACCATTCCCGCCGGGCATATACCGCCTCCGCCGTCTGGACGATCTCCGATTCCGCCCCTCCCGGCCGGCGCGCGGCGACGCGGAAGAAGTACGGCTCGTTCCGTTCGTTCTTTTCGGCGACGAACTGGATGAAGCCGCGCTCGCGATCGCGCTCGTCCGCCTCGACGACGCCGATCTCCTCGTAAAAGCCTCCCGGCTCGCCCGAGCGGCGAATCACGTATTGCAGCGGACGGTCCGGCCGGTCGTCCGCCGAAAGGCCGATGCGGACTTCGATCCGCGAGCCGTCGTCCCACGCCTTGTTCTCCGCCGCGACGCTCGCTGGCGGCGCGGGAGCGCCGTCTTGCGAGAAGGCCGGCGATCCGGACGCGATGTAGAAGCAGGCGAGGAAGGCCATCGCGGACCGAATGGTATTCGACGCAAAGGCGCAAAGACGCAAAGACGCGCAAAGCGAGTCAGGAAGAGAGACGACGGGAGAGAGCAACCGAAGTAGTCCGTCGATTGCGCCGTCATTCTTCTTCCTGCTTCCTTCTTCCTTCTTCCTCGTCTTTGCGCTTCTTCGCGCCTGTGCGTCTTTGCGTCGAAAAGAAAGCGGGACCGGTTGCATCGCCGCTACTCCTCGATGAGTTCCACGTTCGCGCGGGGGACCGTGATGCGTCGCGAGTCGACCTCGACCTCCAGCACGCGGGCCTTCGACTCGGATTCGAGCGTCCGCAGGTCGGAAGGCAACGCCGCCACCTGGCCGATCTGCCCGAAGTGTGGATCGCGGATGATCCGCACCAGCCGGCCGACGGCGAGGCCCCCTTCGATCGCCCGCGACTCCGGCTCTTCGCGCGCTGCCTCGCCCTTCAGTCCGATGGCGACTTCCGGTCGCATGACCCCCGCGCGGATCTGCGTCGCCCCGTTGACGGAGGCGGCGTCTCCCTCGTGGGCGGCGAACAGGTCGAACGTCTTCTGCGCCATGGCGATCTCGCCGAAGCCCTCGGTGACGATCACGCTCGCGCCGATCCGTTCGGAGCCGGTGACCGCCACGCCGAGATCGTACCCGAGAATGTCCCGCAAGTCCTGGTCGTCCATGCCTCCCGAGACGATCGCCGCCGCGCCGACTTCGATCGCCCGGCGAATGGCGTCGCCGGTCATCCGCGCGCCGCCGACGACGACCGCCCCTTGCATGTTGGGCTTGATGAGATCGGGGACGAGCTCTTCATCGTGCGACGCGCAGGCCATGCGGATCGGTCCGTAGGCTTCGCCGCCGATGCCGAAGATCCCCTGCACGTAGGCCACGTCCGCTTCGACGACGCACCCCTGCCCTTCGACGATCTCGACGACTTCTCCCGCGAGATAGGCGAGCACCCGCACCGGCGTCGGCGCGCCGCGGACGAGCACCTGCCCGGTGACGCCGGAGATCGTTTCGATCGTCCCGGCGACCTTCGCGGCGTACTCGCTCTGGAACATCCCGAAGATCCCCTTCGTCCGCGCGAGCGCGTCGCCGACCTCGACGCGGTCCCCCTGCGCTTTCAACATGCAGCCGGGCACGTCGGCCGGCGAGACCGAGAGATGGTTCGCCAGGTTGATCGGCGTCACGTCTCCCGGCATGAACGTCTCCGCGACGACCTGCCGCGGCTCGACGCGATCGCCGACCTTGACGCGGACCTCCCCCGCGATCGGCAGCAGCCGCTTCGCGCGATGCCGCGTCCGGCGGCGGACCTTGAGGCCGGGGGTGTAGGATCGGGCCATGGGGGAGTTGAGGGTCGAGGGTTGAGGGTCGAGGGTTGGCGAGTCCGGTCCCCTCTCCCCCGGCTTTGCGGGGGAGAGGGTCAGGGTGAAGGGGTTGCAGACCGACACGGCTTCCTCATGCAGCGCGCCCCCGGAGCGTTGCAAAGGGCGCGGTCCAATTGATTCGTCCATTGTCTCACAAGCGGCACTTTCGATCATTGAATGCGTCGATCCACCGCTCGCGTCGACGAACCACGAATTGGTGGCTTGAATCGTCGCGAGTCCGAACGATCAGCCCATTCGGGATCAGCCGCCAAGTCGAATGCGTTTCGACGTCTACGATTTCCTCGACAGGAATTTCCAAAGGATCTTTCTGGATGTTGATCGCGTGCGGCCTGAAAACCAGCCGACGGTCCGTAAGCCAAAGCCAGCCGCCCACTCCTTCAATGCCGCGGAAGAGGTTCGCGGGACCATCGAAAACGATCATCTCCCCCTCCCCCGGAACGAATTGCGGCATACTGATCACCTTCGGGACCCAATCTTCCGTCCGTAAAGCCATCGCGATCAATCCGACCACGCTTCCGACGATCCCGCCGAGGATGAAGCCGACACACGTTCCAAGAAGTGCACCCTGCCACCCCTCCTGCGTCCAACCGAGCAGCGCCGCGACGGCACCTCCGACCGCACCGAAGCCGACCGCGCCGCGCCACGGATTCAGCGGCTGCGAAGCCAACCAACGCCGGACGAATCCCGCAACTATGACCATCAAAAAGATGAGCAGGATCGTAACCGTTCGCTGAAACACGGTCGCTTTCCTCGCCCGTTGTGCCTTTGCCTCGGGTCTTTTCCGTGCCGATCCACGCCCATCCCTGGTGAAAGACCTCGGATGGACCCCGATTCTGGCGGGCTGGGTTATTCTCTGCGCCCTCGGCGTCCTCTGCGGTTGAAGGATTCTGAACCGCGGAGTACGCAGAGATCGGGGGACTTCACACCAGTCCAATCCGCACCCACAGGTTGAATTTCATTCTTCTGGCGTCCCTTTGCGTCTTCGCGCCTTTGCGTCGAAACCTTTTGCGTCGAAATTCTAATCGATCGGATACAGATCCAGCGCCGCGATCCAGTTCTTCACCGCCGCCAGTCGGGCGGCGTCGTCTTGCGGGAGTTCCAGTGGGCGGCCGCGGGCGTCGAGGATGAGGCCGACCGTGCCGCCGCGGACTTCTTTCGTCACCTCTTTCTTTGGCCCGGCTCCCATGTCGAACCCGCGGGCCGGGCGGACGGTGATGCGGGCTTTCTTTCCGTCGGCGAGCGGGATCAATCGCAGCTCGCCGACCAGCAGTTCCCCCTTCTCGCGGATGCCTTCGCCTTCCAGCTCGAACGCGAAGCACGGCTTCCCCGGCTTCCCCGTCCCGCGCGGGGCGACGCACGTGCCCAGGTAGATCAAGCAGTCGCGAAGGAACACCGCCATCGCCGCGTCGGGATGGACCTGCGCCAACACGCCGAGTTGCGGCATCATGAAGATGCTGTCCTTGGCGAGCGTGGTGATGCCTTCCGGCTGAAAGGCGTCGACCATCATCGCGGCGGTCTGCGACATCCGCGGCGCGTGCGACAGAACGCCGCCGGAGCCGACGATCAGATCGAGGGCCATGTTGTCCACGATGGACTGCCCGCCGACCTGTTGCGTGAAGGTGTCTCCCACGGTCCGCTGCTGTTGAACTCCCTTGAGCGTGGTGGCGAACTCCTTGTGCTGATCGTAAGCGAGCCGCAGCGCCTCGCGGGCGACCGCCTGCTCGAACACCAGCGATTCGAGCGTCTGCGGGATCGTCGTGGGGCGGACCATCTTGTTCTTCACGCGGTTCCGCAGCTCGCGTTCGTCCATCGGCACGTGGACCCAGCGGAGCACAGCGGGCATTCCCGCCTCGGCGCAGACGTTCGAGATCGAGTAGCTCATCCCGAGGTTCGCGCTCACGGTGCGGTTGAACGTGCCGCCGAACACGCTGAACACGTCGGTCGTCGCCCCGCCGATGTCGACGCACAGGGCGTTGATGTGCTGCTGCTCGGCGATCGTGCGGAGGATGTCGCCGACCGCGCCGGGGGTGGGCATGATCGGCGCGTCGGCCCAGGAGATGAGCTTGTCGTACCCCGGCGCGTGGGCCATCACGTGCTCGAGGAACAAATCGTGAATCTTGTCCCGCGCGGGGCCGAGGTTCTCGACTTCGAGCACCGGCCGGATGTTGGGGACGATCGACAGATCGACGGTGTCGTCGAAGGTCTCCTCGACGAGATGGGCCGCCTCCTTGTTCCCGGCGTAGATGATCGGCATGCGGTACTGCACGCCGAACCGGGGCTGAGGCTTCGCCGGGGCGATCAACTCGGCGAGCGCCACGACGTGCGTGGTGGTCCCGCCGTCGGTCCCGCCGGAGATGAGGATCATGTCGGGCCGCAGCTCGCGGATGCGCTGGATCTGCTGGTGGGGCAGCCGCTTGTCGTTCGAGGCGATGGTGTCCATCACGATCGCCCCGGCGCCGAGGGCCGCCCGTTTCGCGCTCGCGCCGGTCATTTCGCGAACGACTCCCGCGACCATCATCTGCAATCCGCCGCCGGCGCTCGAGGTCGAGATGTAGATGTCGCACCCTTCCCCGTCCTTCGCCGGGCGGATGATTTCGCCGTTCTCGTCGATCAGCTTGCGGCCCGCCAGTTCGCCGACCTCGGTCGCGGCGTTGACGACGCCGACCGTTACGTCGGCGGCCGGCTCTTCGACGGTCGTCGGGGCTTCGCCCCGGAAGGTCTGGCGGTACTCGCCGTCGATCTTCTCGATGAGGATCGCTTTGGTCGTGGTGCTCCCGCAGTCGGTGGCGAGGATCACGTGGATCGAGGCGGGATCGCGGGGCATGGGGGGAGAAGTGGACAGTGGGCGGTGGACAGTGGACAGTAGAAAAGCCCGCCCCCGGCGCGGGGCGGGATGCGTCACACGCGCATCATTCCTTCGTCGTTCGGACCTCGACGTTCGGCATCTGCTCGATGCGCTCCAGCAGCCAGTCGATCGAGCCGCGGCGCTCGAGGAACGCGGACACGTGCGCGTGTCCGCGCGAATCGGTGATCGCCGAGAGCACCGGGCCGAAGAACGCCAGCGCCTGCGACGCCACGTAGTTGAGCGGGCGGGACATTTCGAGGAACGCGATCGCCGGCGTGGCGAGCCGGCGGCGGACGATCTCGCGGCAGAGCGCTTCGACGATCGGCCGCTCCTCCGGCGTCGGCTCGGCGGGACCGGGGGGATCGACGGCGAAGGCGTGCTTCAAGCGCGGTGGCAGGACGGATCGGCAAGCCGTCCCGCGTCGTGGGGCAGGCTTTCCAGCCTGCCGCCGCTCGAGCGGGCGGCTCCGGGACGGGCAGACATGGATGTCTGCCCCACGGGGTGGGACGGATCGCCGATCCGTCCCACGGTCCCCGCCGCGCTTCGGCACGAAGAACCGCCACGTCGCCACGAGCAGCCCGAGGGCGGCGAACGCGCCCCAGGCGGCGTGCTCCATCAGGGCGGCCGAGGCGACGGACAGTCCGGCGATGGCGGCCACGGCGAAGCAGGCGAGCAGCACGCGGCGGCGCGCGGGGGCCAGTCGGGGTTGCCGGCAGTCCGCGAACTCGTCCCTGCTCACGGGGCACCTCGCTCGTGGCTCGACGTAGTCGCGGAATTCCCGGGAATTCCGCCCTGGAGCCGTCTGAATTCTGGCGAATTCAGCTACCAACGACCGTCGGAAACAGGCCTCAAGATAGCAACCGAGGCGGCGGAATGCGACCGCGCGGGCGGCCCGCCTCCGAGAACGAAGGAAGCCGGACCTTGCAGCGAAAGTCCGGCTTCCGAAGCGCGAATCGGCAGCGCAGCGGCGTCACTCCGCCGCGACCGTCTTGCCCGGCAGCTTGCCGTCCTGGATCAGCTCGCCGTAGGTCTTGCCGTCGCTGCCGCTCTTCTCGGCGGCGGCCTTGTCGAGGGCGGCGTTGATCTCCTCGGCCGGCTTCACGTTGACTCCGCCCAGCATGCTCATCAGCGTCTCGCCGTAGTCGTTGCGGGTCTTCTTGTCGGCGCCGCTGTCGCCGCCGTGGCAGACGCCGCAGTTCTTGACCTTGTTGGCTTCCGCCTTGAGGCCGGGATACTTGGTGAGAAATTCCTTGGCGTACTGGGGGCGCGCCTCGGCGGGGTGCGGTGCGGCGCACAGCACGGCGTACCCGAGTGCGGCGACGATCCCCAGAACCGAACGCAGCTTCCACGTCGTGAGCATCAAAGCTTCCTCCCCTTTCCTGCTTGTCGAATCCTGCTTGTCGAAAACGCGAAGACGACGCCGTCCCGTCATGTCACCCGCGCCGGCGGAACGGACGGGCCTCCCCAGCCGTGGATCGCGCGCAGGCAGTCGCCTTCGACAACAGGATTACTATTAGAATCGCGGCCCCGGCCGGTGTCAACGGACGCATGCCGGACGACTGATCCGAAGTGCGGAGTGGGGAGTGCGGAATGCGGAGTGCGGAACGACGCATCGCCGCTTACTCGAGATTCCCCACTCCCCATTCCCCACTCCCCATTCCCCACTCCCCATTCCCCACTGCCCACTGCCTACTGCCTACTGCCGACTGGCTCGCCGCTCCAGCAGCCGGCCGAGTGCCTGCACGGTCCGCATCGCGCGGTCCAGGTCGCGTTGCAGGCCGGCGGAGTCGTCGCGGTAGCCGAGGCGGCGGGCGAGGTACTGGAACTCGTCGCCGTCCGGTGGGGGGACGGTCAGATCGCGGGCGTGGCCGCGGACCATCCGCAGCGCATCGATCAGCCGCCGCAGGAAGACGTATGCCTCGCGGAGTCGCACGTGCTCGTCGGGCGCGAGCCATCCGGCGGCCGCGAGGGCGGCCATCGCTTCGAGCGTGTTCGTGGCGCGGAGCGCGGGGTCGGCATGGCCGTGGGCGATCTGCAGCCCCTGCACGAGGTATTCGCAATCGACCAGTCCGCCGGGGCTGAGTTTGGCGTTGATCGTCGCGGCCCGCACGAGCTGCGCGACCTGCTTCTCGCGCATCGCCCGCATCGCCGCCACGTCGAACGGAGCGCCGGTGTAGATCAACTCGTCGCGGAGCGCGGCGAGGCGGCGGCCGAACTCCGCGTCTCCCGCGATCGGCCGCAGCTTGACCAACGACTGCCGCTCGTAGGGCCACGCCGCGCCCTCCGGGGCGAAATAACTGCGGAAGGCGTCGAGGGCGACGGCGAGGCTCCCGGCGCGGCCGTAGGGGCGGAGCCGCAGATCGACGTGGAAGATCCCTTCCTGGCGGGAGCGGATCGCCTTCTGAAACTTTTCGACGAGCTTCTGGAAGAACTCGGCGGTGGTGATCGACTGGGGACCGGTGGTGCGGCCATTCGCCTCGTAAACGAACATCAACTCGATGTCCGAAGCATAGCCCAGCTCGCGCCCGCCGCACTTCCCCAGCGCGCAGACGGCGAGCGGGCAGGGGCCGCCCTCGTCGCGGAGCGGCGTGCCGAAGCGGGCCTGCAACTCGTCGCGGGCGATGCGGAGCGCGGCGGCGACGACGACCTCCGCGACCTCGGTCAGCTCTTCGGAGAACTGCCCGAACTCGGCGATGTGCCCCATGATGTGCCGGAGGTCGATCCGGAACATCTCGCGGTCCTTGAAGGCGTTGAGCGCTGCCGCGCGAGAGTTCGGAGCGGGGAGTTCGGAGTGCGGAGTGGGGAGTGCTGAGTACTGAGTACCGAGTACTGAGTACTGAGTCGCGGGCATTGTGTCGCGAGCGTCGGGATCTTCCTTGCTCGTCGCTCGCAACTCGCGATCCAATTCCGCCTCCAGCTCCGCCCGCGACTTGCGGCGCGACAGCGCCTCGATGTCGGTCACGACCGGGAACAGGTTCGCGTGCTGCAGCCGCAGGAAGTCCTCCCACAGAAAGTCGCTCACTCCCAGCACGTTGGCCAGCGTGTGCAGGACTTCGGTCCGCTGCAGGCTCGACAGGTCGCGGAGCCAGTTCGGCTGGCGGAACAGTTGCTCGAGGAAGTCGCGGAACCGCAGCAGGGCCGACTCGGGGTTGGGCGAGCGCGGCAACAAGTGCGTGAAGTGCTTGATGAGCACGATCGCGGCCCGCAACTCCTTGAGGCGGTCCTCGTCGAGGATCTTCCGCCCCGCCTCGTCGCGGACGTAGAGCGTGTCGTACACGCGGTCCCCTGCGGAGCCGACGATCACGCGGCTGATGTCGACGCCCGAGAGGGTGAGGGCGTTCGTCAATTCATAGAGGAAGCCGATCGTGTCTTCGGCGCGGATGTGCAGGACGGTGAACCGCTCCGAGGCGTCGTTGTCGATGTCGATCTCGACGGGATAGAGGTGCGGCGCGGGGCCGGAGAGGTCGCGGACGGCTTCGGCGACGCGCCTGGCCAGCGCTCCCTGCGCGTCGCGCGGGCCGCGCTCGGCGCTGAGCCGCATCAACTCCGCCAGCTCGTCGCGATAGTTCTTCCACGCTTCCGGGAGCGCGGCGCCGCGCGGCGGGCGGACGGTGAACACGTCGACGAACTTCGCCGCGGCGGGCGAGACGGCCGGCTTCTCCGCACCGGCGGGCTTTCCGCCGCGGTGCGTGGCGGCAACTTGCTCGGCGGTGAACACGTTGCCGTCGGTGATGTTGAACCCGTACACGAACAGCAGCCCGCAGATGATCGACAGGTCCCCCACGCGGTCGAAGCCGGCGACCGTCACCCGCCACTCCTTGGGAGTGCGGAATGCGGAGTTCGGAGTGCGGAGTGAGGACTTCTCACGCGACTCCGAGCCCGGCATTCCGCTTCCCGCGTTCTGTACTCCGCACTCCGCGCTCCGCACTCCGCACTCCTCATAAGGCGCCGCCTCGACAGGCGCCGCCTCGACTTCCACGATGTTCTCCTCGGAGAGCCGGGCGAGCAGCGCGCCGTGGCGGGCGATTTCCTCTTCGGTGAACGTTTCGGCGTAGGAAGGCTCCATGCGGGCGCGGTGGTCGGCGAACAGTTCTTGCGCGGAGCGGGGCAGGCTGCGGCCCGGGACCGCTTTTCCCTCCACGTACCGCGCGAAGATCGCCCGCGTCTCGGCGCAGTGCCGTTCGTAATGGTTGAGGAAATGGACGGCGTCGGGGAAGTCGAGGCGGCCGGCGAGATAGGCGAGCTCGCGGGGGTCCTCGGGCAGGGCGTGCTCCTGCTTGTTGTACATGAGCTGCAGCGAATGCTCGATGGTCCGCAGGAACACGTATCCGCTGGCGAGCTGCTGGTATTCGTGGCCTTCGAGGAGGCTGAAGTCGGCGAGCCGGACGAGGGCGTCGAGCGTGTTGATGCTGCGGACTTCGGGGCGTTGCGCGCCGTGGACGAGCTGCAGGAGCTGGGCGACGAACTCGATGTCGCGGATCGAGCCTTCTCCCGACTTGACGTGCCCCCACTTGCGGCCGCGGCGCTCGAGCTCCGCTTCGATCCGCGCCTTCGTGTCGCGGACCGTCTCGCGGACCGCCTCGGGATCGCCGCCGTAGATCAGCGGCTGGGCGCGGGCCAGGAACTCTTCGCCGAGCTCGCGGTCGCCGGCGATCGGGCGGGCCTTGAGCAGCGCCTGCCGCTCCCACTGCCTCGCGCTCTTGCGGAGGTACTCGAGATGGGATTCGACCGTGTTGACGAGCGCGCCGGAACGGCCCCACGGGCGGAGCCGCATGTCGACGCGGTACAGGAACCCCTCGCCGGTCGGCTTCATCAGCGCGTGGATCAGTTTCTGGCCGAGGGGCCAGTAGCGGGCCGCGTCGCCGCGCGACAGGAACACGAGGTCGATGTCGGAGCTGTAGTTCAACTCCTCGCCGCCGAGCTTGCCGAAGGCGAGCACGACGAAATCGTCGGCCGGCACGCCGAGTTCCCCCGCGGCGAGCGCGAGGCAGTTCTGCACGAGACTGTCCGCCAGCAACGATAGCTGCACGGTGACGGTCTTGAAGTCCATCAGCCCGAAGCTGTCGCAGGCGCCGATCCGCAACAGCTCCCACCGCTGATGCCGCCGCAGGGCGTCGAGCTTCCCCGCCGTGTCGCGTTCCCCTTCCGCCGCGGCCATCCCCTGCTCGCGGATCTGGCGGCGGCTCTTGTGCTCGGCGAGCCGCTTCTGCTGCGTGAGTTGCTCCAGATGGCCGGGGTTCCGCACGAGGATTTCCGAGAGGAACTGGCTGCTCCCGAACAGCCGCACGAGCATCTCGACCGCTCGCGGGTTTTCGGCCAGGCGGCGCAACAGGGCCGTGCGGTCGGGGACCGCTTGCAGGAACCGCTCGAAGTTGACCAGCGACCGGTCCGGCGCGGGGGTCTCGGACAATGCCACGAGCAGCATCGGCAGGCTGCGGGCGAGCGCCTGCCGGCATTCGGGAGTGGCGCACAACCCGCGAAGCCGGGTCTCGGCGGCGGGCGGATCCTGAAACCGCGCCGCGTCGAACAGCCGCCGGGCCTGCTTCGCGGACAGGCCGGCGGCGAGGAACAGCGGGTCGGACGGGTCGAACATGCGCGCGATTCGGCAAGGACGGAGTGCAGCGCATTGTTCGCCGGGCCGCGGGACAATGCAAGCGCGCCTCGGCGCGAACACGCACGGATCGCCGTTCATTCGACCTTCACGCACTCCCCCCCGTTCGATAAGCTGATAAGATGGATTCGCAGGAATTTCTCGACGTCGATCCGCGCCGCCTGAGGTTGCCGTCGTCGCGTGTGGCGGGGGCGGATGCTGCAAAGCTGCAACGTCAAATCGCCCGACATGGAAAGTCGATCTCGGGAATGCCGCCCCTGAGCGTCTATCGCGGTTCGGATGACGAACTCATGATCTTCGACGGCGTGACTCGGGCTACCCGTGTCGCCAAGCTGCTGCCGGGGACTCTGGTTCGGGTGGAAGTGATCGACAACCTGAAAACGCCCGTCGGTCACCTCCCGACGGTGGAGGACATGTCGCCATGACGAATTCAACTCGCGGCGATCTGCTGGCGGCGATCGGCGAATTGAGCGAACTGTCCCCCGAACTGCGGCTCGGGCAGTTGATCGCCAATCTCGCCACGCTGGCGCGGGGCGCGAAGGTGGAAGCGGTCTGGGATGCGGAAGATGACGAACTGCTCGCCGCCGCCGAGTCGCTACGCGAGCGACTCCGGGAGCGAAGCGACTCGGTGATCCGCTGATCCGCTTCGCGGGTGACAAGTCGCATGGCATCGTTCGACTACATCGAGTGGTACACGTGGTTCATTGATCGTCCTCGCGACGAGATCGATCCTGATGGTGTGGTGTCCTCCGTCGCGGACTTGCTGACGCGTGGACGGGACACGTTCCGCGCCAATGCCGATTCGCTCGCGCAATGGTCGAAGGAGCGACTTCCGGAATTTGCGAAGTCGGCCTCTGTCGTCCGTGCGGGATGGAAGATCGGAATCGAGGCTGAACGGTCCGCGCTGGCAGTGGAGGCTTGGCTCGCGGAGCGCTTGTACCCGGCGGGCGAGTGACGAAGAACCACGCATGTTCAATTCCCGCTCGCAATCCACGCCCGGCTGACAGATCTTCTCGCGAAGCCGAGCTTGGCGCAACGGGAAGCGGAGATTTCCAGACGTGCGTTCGAAAGCACGGCTTCGGAACGAGCTACATCGGGCGGGCGATCGCGAGACCCGATCGCCGCTTCCGCAGCACGAACAGCACGTCCTCCGTCTCCGCGCCGATCTGGATGGGAGCGTCGAGATCGTAGGCGAAGTCGAACGTCTCGGCCAGCTCGAATTCCGGCACGCGGCGCAATAGCGCCCGCATCTGCCGGGCGGTGTAAGTGCGGTAGGTCATGTCGTCCTCGATCCGGAACCGCCGCGTCGGCGTGTGCACGTCGAACGACATTCCCACGTGCTCCCGGCGTCGCTTCAGGTCGATCCAGTCGGACCACATCGAGGAGACGACGGCGAGGTTGCCGCGGCGGGCGGACCATTCCTCCTGTTCGATGCGGTCCCCCACCGTCGGCGTGAGGTGCAGGCCGAGCACATACAGGCCGCCGGAACCGAGCGCGCGGGCCACGCACCGCAGATGGCTCTCGGCGGAACGCTCGTCGGGCAGATGCCGGAAACTGTTGATCGTGTTGAACGCCGCATCGACTTTGCGGGGGAGGCGGAAATCGGCCATGTCGCCGACGACCGCGCTCGGTTCGAAGCCGTGCCGCGCGAGACGGGAGTTGCAGAAGGCGACCGCTTTGGGGTTCAGGTCGTTGCCGGCGACCTCGCAGCCCGCTTGCGCGAGCTTGATGAGCAGCCGGCCGGTGCCGCAGGCGGGCTCGAACACCCGCCGCACCGTCCGCTGGGCGAAGCGGTCGAAGCACGCGCGGAGGAAGTCGAACTCGGCCTTCCAGTCGGAGCCGAAGACGAGGTCGTAATACTTCGGGAAGTCGTAGATGTGGCCGCGAACGGTTTCGATGGTTTGTTGTCCGCTGTCCGTTGTCGTCCGCTGTCCGTTGTCAGTCGTCCGCCGTCCGTTGCAGCCATGATCCTCCAACCCTCAACCCTCAACCCTCAACCACCTCCCTTGATCGTCACCGGGACCGGTCGGTCCTCGACGATGACCTTCTTCGTCTGCTCCTTGCCGCCGGGGAACCGCCAGCGGAGGTCGATCGCGCCCGCTTCCATGCGTCCGAAAAAGCCGATCGGGCCGCCCGGCGCGACGTTCCACGCGCCGAGGCCGCGCCCTTCGATGCTGCCCGTCACTTTCAGCGGCCCGGCGAAGGCCGCCGCCGGATCGAGATGCGCGGCGGCGTACAGCGGCTCGGCCGGCTCCTTGTCGCGATAGAAGGCGTGGACCTCCCCGTCCGCGAGGACGAGGACCATGTCCTGCGCTCCATACCCGGCGAAATCCCCCAGGCAGCCCGCCTGCTGCCCCTGCGCCGACTGGGGCAGCAGCCCGCGGTCGGCGAGGTCGAGCTGATGCGCGTGGCCGAAGCTGCGGAAGCCGCGGTTGAAGAAGAGCTGCGGCTGGCGATTCGAGTACAGGAGCAGCGCGTCCTGGCGGCCGTCGTTGTTGACGTCGCCGGTCATCCCGCCGATCCCCCTGGGCTGGGCGATGTAGGACATTTCGCCGACGCGCTCGCTGGCGTCGAGGAACTGCGCCTCCCCGAGGTTGTGCCAGACGCGGGTGCGGTCCTCGGCGCAGGTAATGACGTCGAACGTGCCGTCCATGTCGAAATCGCCCACGAACGCCGACGCGCGGCCCGGGCCGAGGCGGACGGGGCACGCCCGCGGCGGGGCGAACTTGCCCTGCCCTTCGCCGCGGTAGAACAGGCTTCCCTCGGCGTGCGGATGGATGATGTCGGGAATCATGTCGTCGTCGAAGTCGGCGACCAGGCAGGCGGCCGCCGCGCCGAGCTTCGCCTCGGGGGCGGGGAGCGCGGCGATCTCGCCCGAGCCGTCGGCCGCGAAGGAAAGCACCGCGGGTCGGCCGGTCGTGCTGACGACGAGGCCGGTCCGCCGCCCATTTCCGACGTCGATCACGTCGAGCGCGGTGCAGCCGGCCTCGAGCGCGACTTTCACGGCGACCGGCGCGGCCCCGAATGTCCCATCGTTCCCTTGGAGATGAAGCGCGAGCGACTTGCCGTCCCAGCTCGCGAGGTCGAGCTTGCCGTCGCGGTTGAAATCGGCCCAGGCGCTGGCGGCGGACTTCGACGCGAGCTTGAGTTTGTCGGTGACGTCGGCGAACTTCTCGGCGTCGATGTCGTAATGGAACAGCCGGTCGCCGGCGTCGCCGGCGACGTGGAGGTACGGCGTCTGCGCCGGATCGAGCCAGACGGGGCGGGCGGCCGAGACCTTGCCTTCGACTTTGCCGATCAGCGCGTTGTTGCCCCAATCGACCCCTTCGATCGCGGGGACGGCGGGATTTTCATCGGTGAGGATGTAGTCGGTCGCCTTGACCAGCATGTCGGTGCCGCCGGCCCAGGTGGCTTCCATATGGCTGTCGATGACGAGGGCGTCCCACGCGCCGCCGGCGGCGGCGCGGAGGGCGATCCATTTGCCGTCGACGTGCAGGAACGCGCGGGCGTTGCCGGCCGCTCCCGCGTCGCCCGACTCCTCCGCGAACTCGCCCGCGAACAGGATCGCCGGCCCGTTCGCGGCCCCGGCGAACAGCTTGCGGATGCCTTCCTTCTGCTCGGCGGTCGCCGCGTGGGACAGGTCGATGGCGACGGTCTTCGCCTCGGTCTGCCCCCTGAGGGCCTTCCGCACCGTCAGCTCGACGCGATCGCCGGCGAGCTTCTCGGGCACGTCGAGCTGGACGATCTGCTTCGACTGCCCGACGAGGTGCACCGGAGTGAAGTTGGGATTGATGAGGGCGAAGGCGAACGGCCCGCCGGCAAAAAGCGCCGCCGCCGCCAGAGAGAATCGGGCCAGGCGTTTCATCGCGGTTCCTTACGACTCGGGGCGAACGACGGCGGTCGCAGAGGACCGAACGTCGAGCGGAATTCGACCCATCGAGATTACGCCGCGATGCGCTTCGGGACAAGGATCATGACGGGAGCGTCATGGCGGAACGCCCGTGGCTGGCGTGGGACGGATTGGCGATCCGCCCCACGTCGTGGGGCAGGCTTTCCAGCCTGCCGCCGCTCGAGCGGGCGGCTCCGGGACGGGCAGACATGGATGTCTGCCCCACGGGGACGGACGGATTGGCAATCCGTCCTACGATGAGCCGCTGGGGCGATTCGCCGTAGCGGAATTCGCAAGAATTCCGCCCGGGACCGTCTGAATTCTTGCGAATTCAGCTACCCATTTCGAGTTGGATTGCGGCGCCGGATGCGCTATGCTGGGACCCGCTCCGCCGGCATTCCGCACTCCCAACTCCCAACTCCGCACTGAAGCTCATGTCCGAAGTTCTCGATCAGTTCCGCGCCGCCGCGGAACCGCTTTTCCAGTGGTGGAAGACCGTCCGTCTCGACCCGATGCTGATCCTGGCGTTCCTCGGACTGAACGTCGTGGTCGCGGAGATCCTCTGCCGGAGGACGGTCCTCCGCGTCGCCGGCACGGCGATGACGGTGCTGGTGACGACGGCGATCACGGCGAACCTGGGGCTGGTCCCGACTTCGACGAAGGACGCGCCGATCTATGACGGGATCTCCGAGTTCGTCGCCCCGCTGTGCGTCTTCTGGATTCTGCTCGGCGTGAACCTCCGCGACATCCTCAAGGCGGGGGGACCGATGATCTTCCTGTTTCTCGTCGGTTCCGCGGGAACGTGCGCCGGCGTGGTGCTCGCGATGTGGGCCGTCGACGGCGGATCGCCGAAAGCCTTCCACGAGCTGTACCGCGGCGTCGGGGCCACGTACGTGGGAACGTATGTCGGCGGCGGGGGGAACTTCGTCGGCATGGCGAAACATTACGGCGTCGACCGGG
Source organism: Planctomycetales bacterium (assembly GCA_040877365.1). Lineage (GTDB taxonomy): Bacteria > Planctomycetota > Planctomycetia > Planctomycetales > Planctomycetaceae > JBBDNT01. The sequence goes on along the minus strand of JBBDNU010000118.1, from coordinate 6,000 downwards.
AGGAAGCCCTGTACGCCGGAATGGCGGCCGTCGACAACCTCTACACGCTCGTGTGGATGGGCATGACGTTCCTCGTGCCGTGGGGCGTCCGGCGGCTGAAATCGCGGCGCGCCCCCGAGCTCCGCGCGCGGACGCTGATCAGCGGGATCGAGGAGGACACGGTGGCGATCCACCCGCTGAACCTGGGCCTGCTGATGGCGGCGGGATGCGCCGCGATCTGGTTCTCCAACGCGACGTCGCGGTCCTTCACGGAGTGGCTGTCGTGGGCGATCTCGAGCGCGGACACGGTGCGGCGAATCGAAGTGCCGTCGATCCTGATCCTGACGACGCTGGCCCTCGGCATCGCGCAGGTGTCGAGCGCCCGCCGCCTCTTCCGCGGATCGCAGATGGCGGCGATGTTCGCGATGTACCTGTTCCTGGCGGTCATCGGGGCGCAGTGCGACGCGGCGGCGGTGGCGAAGATCCAGGGCCTCGCCTGGACCCTGGTCGCGTTCGTCGGGATCGTCGTGTTCACGCACGGCCTGATCACGTTCGCGGCGGGCCGGCTGTTTCGGATCGAGACCGACGTGGCGGCGATCGCCTCGCAGGCGAACATCGGCGGCGCGACCACCGCGCTCGCGCTCGCCCGCGCGCTGGGACGCGCCGACCTCGTGCTCCCCGGCGTCCTCGTGGGCACGCTCGGCTACGGCCTGGGCAACTACCTGGGGATCTTCGTGGCGGAGAAGCTGCTGTAGGTCCCGCCCGGCGGGCGGGCGAGACCTACTCCGATCGCGGCGGTTCAGTTGCCGCGGCCGCCGCCGAAGACCTTGCTCGTCTGGCCGGAGGAGACGGGCTGCTCGGTCTGCCCGCGGCGGCCGTACACGCCGGAAGTCTGCCCGGCGGAACTGCGATCGCCGATGGTCTCGTTGACGGCGGTGCTGGCGGCGCCGCTCTTGAGAGTGTTGGGCCGGGGCTCGCCGGGCCGCCACGTGCGGCTGCGGGGGGTGTAGCCCACGTAGGCCAGGAAATCGTGCAGCGAAATGACGCGGACGCCGTGCTGGCGGGCCTCTTCGACCATGTCCTTGTGGTTCCGGCTGACCTCGTCGAAACGCTTCACCTCGGCAGGATCGTCCTGGTTCCCGGCTTTGATCTGGCCGACGACCAGGAACCGCGTTTCGACGTCGAGTTTGCCTCCGGTGCGGACGCCCTGATCGTCGACCTCGCTGACGACGTCGGCCCCGGCGGCGGCGACGAGGTTGTGGACGGCGTCGCGGTCGCTGTGGCCGTCCCCGTCGATGTCGAGGAAGCCGACGAAGGCGATCTTCTCGGTGCGGCCGGGGGTCCAGAGCGGGGTGTAGATCGGGTCGTCGGGAGCGATCGGGTCGCCGAGGCTGTTGCGGAGGATCCGCGCTTCGGCCAGGTTGGGGCCGACGATGCGGGTGACTTCGATCGCCCCCTTGATGTCCTCCTGCCCGCGGCCGATGCCGTGATGCGCCTTGCGATAGACGCTGAAGCTGGTGCGGAGCGGGAGATAGTCGTCGGAGCCGAGGTTGATCCAGACCAGTCCGGTGGTGTTGTCGATCCGGCGGACCAGCCCGTCGGGCCGCTCGAAGCTCACCATGGTGACTCGGTCCAGCTTTTCGAGGACGATGTTCAGCCGCGCGATGTAGTTTTCGATCACCTCGTTCTTTTCGGCGATCTGCGCGGTGTGCGTCTTGATGAGCTGCTCCCGCTCCGTCTTCAGCGCATCGTTCGCGGCAGTCAACTGATTGATCTCGGCGATCTTGTCCTTGACCTCTTCGGCCTTGCTCTCCATGAGCTTCTTCTGGCCGTCGAGGGCAACGTCCTTCGCGGCCTGATGCTGGTCGACCACGCCCTGGTACTGCGCCCGCAGGGCGGTCAACTCGTTTTTCAGGTCGTTGTCGTTCGCGGTGAGGGCGTTGTTGGCGGCGATGGCCTTGTCGAGTTCGCTCCGCAGTCCAAGCAGCGCGGCGCTGAACGTGAACTCGGCGCCGGCCGGGCCGTACTGCCGCAAATCCGCCTCCATGCGGCCGATGATGGTGTTGAGGTTGGCCCGGTCGTTCTCCCCGACCTCGTCGTAGAGGTGCCCGATGCGTTCCGCGAGAGCGCGGATCTGTTCCTGATACAGCGTACTGACCTTCTTCTTGGCGTCCGCGTCGGCCTTGGCGGTCGCCGCGGCGGCATAGGCCTCCCCGCGCTCCTTGTAGCCCAGGTACGTCGTGACGCCGAGGATGATCGTGGCCATCACGAAGAACATCAGCGAGAAGTGGACCGCGGTGACCGTCGACTTGCTGGAAGCCATGGGATTCCTCTCGTTGCCAGGTGCCGGGGGACCGCCTCGAACTCGGACGGCGCCGGAGCGGTCCGTCACAGGACGCCGGATTCGACTGCGGCCCGCACCGCGGAACGGCGCGCGACGCGCGCCGGTCGGTCATCGATGGTTTCGGGAAACGCGAAAGGGGAAAAGACGTGCACTCCCTGCGTATCGTTCCATTCTAAAAGCCCTCGGGGGCCAGTCAAGCTCGCGCAGTCGCGGCGGACGCGGAATCTTCCCGCGCGCAGTCCCCTCTCCCCCGGCTTTGCGGGGGACAACGTGACTTCGTCATTCCCGCGCAGGCGGGAATCCAGCCCGTCCTCCGCGCCGTCGCTGGATGCCCGCCTGCGCGGGCATGACGCGCCGTTACGAACTTGGAAGTACTGAGTGACGGATCCGATCTCCCTCCCCACGAAGCACGAAGCCTGGCCACGGAGGTGGCTTTCCGCGCCCGCACCTCCAATAATGCAACGGCGATCCGTGCGACCGGCCATTCCCTCTCGGCCGTACATTCGCATCATGCCGGTTGCGGCGATGTTGCCGCCCCGTTCCTTGCGGTCCGCGCTCCCCCGAGCCGGCGCGCGGAGCGGCCCCGCTCCATTATCGACAACCCTCTGCGGCCCCATGAACGACGTGCTGTACATCGTCGATGTCTTTTCGCTCGTGTTCCAGGTGTACCACGCGATCCCGCCGATGACGGGGCCGAGCGGCCAACCCACGAACGCGATCTTCGGCTTCACCCGCGACCTGAAGTATCTGATCGATCAGAAGCGGCCGACGCACCTCGTCTGCGCGATGGACTCGCCTGGACCAGGAGTCCGGAGCGAGATGTTCGCCGAATACAAGGCGAACCGCTCCGAGATGCCGGCCGATCTCGCCCCGCAACTCCCCGTCATCCGGCAGGTGATGCAGGGGTTCGGCCTGCCGGTCATCGAGTGCCCCGGCTGGGAGGCGGACGACGTGATCGCCACGCTCGCCCGCCGCGCCGTCGACGCGGGGTACGAGGTGCGGATCGTGACGAACGACAAGGACGCCCGGCAGCTCATCGGCCCGCGCGTACAGCTCTACAACGTCCGCAAGGACAGCTTTCTGGACGAAGCGGGCTTGCGCGCGGAATGGGGCGTCCGTCCCGATCAGGTCGTCGATTTCCAGGCGCTCGTGGGGGACTCGGTCGACAACGTCCCCGGGGTCCCGCTCGTCGGGCCGAAGAAGGCGCAGGCCCTGCTCGAGAAGTTCGGCACGCTCGATGAGGTCCTGGCGCACGCCGACGAAGCGCCGGGCAAGAAGCTCGCGGAAAACCTCAAGCTCTACGCCGAGCAGGCGCGGCTGAGCCGCGAGTTGGTGCGGCTCAACGTCGATCTGCCGCTGGAATGCGAGCTGCGGACGGCGTGCGTGAGCGCCCCGGATTGCGCGGCGCTGGTCGAGCTGTTCCGCGCCTGCGGGTTCCGCACGTTCCTGAAGGAGATGGAGGAGCGGGCGCCAGCCGCGGCGATGCCGGCGCCGCTCGAGCGCCGCTGGAACGTGGTCGACACGCCCGACAAATTCAAGCCGTTCCTCGCCGAGCTGCGGAAGCAGCCGCGGTTCTGCGTGGACCTGGAAACGACGGCGCTCGACGCGGTGCGGGCGGACATCGTGGGTTGGGCGATCGCGTGGGAGGCGGGTCACGGGTGGTATCTGCCGGTGCAGTGCCCGCCGGGCCAGCCGTGCCTCGACGCCGCCGCCGTCCTCGACGCCTTCCGCCCGCTGCTCGAGGACCCGCGGATCGAGAAGGTCAACCAGAACATCAAGTACGACATGCTCGTGCTCCGCCGGGCGGGCGTGAAGCTGGAGGGGATCGGCGTCGATCCGATGGTCGGCGATTACCTGCTCGACGCCGGGGCCCGCAGCCACGGGCTCGACGCGATCGCCCAGAAGTACCTCGGCCACAAGCCGATCCCGATCGGCGACCTGATCGGCAAGGGGAAGCAGCAGAAACAGATGTTCGAGGTCGACGTCGATCGCGCCGCCGAATACGCGGCCGAGGACGCCGACCTCGCGCTGCGGCTCGCGGACCGCGTCGGCGAGGAGCTGAAGCGGGAAGGGCTGTGGGACCTGTATTGGGACCTGGAACGGCCGCTGATCCCCGTACTCGCCGACATGGAGTTCGCCGGGATCAAGGTGGACGTCGAGGAGCTCCGGCGGCAGAGCGGTGCGTTGACGCTGCGGATCGACGAGCGGATCGGCGAGATCCACGCGCTCGCCGGGTACGAGTTCAACATCGGCTCGCCGGTGCAGCTTCGCGTGATCCTGTTCGAGGAGCTCGAACTGCCCGTCCTCAAGCGGACGAAAACCGGCCCCAGCACCGACGCCGACGTGCTCGAGCGGCTCGCGCTGTCGCACCCGCTGCCGGCGAAGATCATCGAGCACCGGCAATTGACGAAGCTCAAGGGGACCTACCTCGACGCGCTCCCGCTGCTCGTCAATCCCGAGACGGGACGGATCCACGCGTCGTTCAATCAGGTCGTGGCGGCGACCGGGCGGCTCAGCTCCAGCGATCCGAACCTGCAGAACATCCCGATCCGCACGGAAGAGGGCCGCCGCATGCGGAAGGCGTTCGTCCCCGGCGAGCCGGGCTGGAAGCTCGTCTGCGCCGATTACTCGCAGATCGAGCTGCGGATGCTGGCGCATTTCAGCCGCGATCCCGAACTGCTGGCCGCGTTCGAGCAGGGGGCGGACATTCACACCGCGGTCGCGGCCGATATCTTCGACGTGCCGGCGGAGCAGGTCGATTCGACCATGCGCCGCGTCGCCAAGGCAGTGAACTTCGGCGTGATTTACGGGCAAAGCCCGTTCGGCCTCGCGGCGGCGCTGGGGATCCCGCAGGACGAGGCGGCGGCGTTCATCGAGAACTACTTCGACCGCTACTCGACCGTCGCGTCGTATCTGGAGGAAATCCTCCGCGAGTGCGCCGAGACCGGCTACGTGCGGACGATCCTCGGCCGCCGCCGACAGATCACCGGGATTCGCTCCATCTCCCCTCTCCCCTTCGAGGGGAGAGGGCAGGGTGAGGGGGCACGACTCCAGAGGAACATGTCCGAACGCACCGCGGTCAACACGGTGTTCCAAGGCTCGGCGGCGGACCTCATCAAGAAGGCGATGATCAACGTCCACGCGCGGCTCGCGCGCGAGGAGCACCCGGGGCGGATGCTCCTGCAGATCCACGACGAGTTGGTGTTCGAGTCCCCGGCCGACGCCGTCCCCGCGCTGATTCAACTCGCCCGCGAAGAGATGGAGAACGCTCTGGAGCTCTCCGTGCCCCTCGTCGTGGACGTCTCGGTCGGCGACAACTGGCTGGAGATCGAGCGGGTGTGAAGGCCGGGTCGCACCGGGGGTAGTCGCGGCTGGCTTTGTCGCCGCGGGCGTAGGAGTCGATGATCGCCCGGCGGAGTCGATCGCACAAGCGCCGTCCGCGTTCGGCGGGATGGCGGTGATCGCGGACGGAATCCGCGTGATCCGTGGATGATCCCCTTCGTAATGCGACTGCAAGCTGAATCGAAAGTCGAACAGCGCGGGAGTCGCAAGGTCGCTCTAAGAAGGCCTCCTCACCAGAATCTGTGGGTGACTTTTGGAGTCTGATGGGCGATTTCCGCTGCAAAACACGGTGTTTTCCGGCTGCGACGGTGCTTTCGAAGTCGGTACGAGATTCC
>JBBDNU010000117.1:0-4077 GCA_040877365.1 Planctomycetales bacterium | reverse complement strand
GCTGGTAGAGCGGCGTCGGCGTCCAATCGCCGACAACGAGATCCGCATCAGCCCGCGCCGTCTGGTTCGGCATGATGAAGCCTCGCGGGAAAAAATTCGATCCCGGAAAGCCGAGCGCCGTTCGCACGACGCGTCTCTCGTTTCATATACCCTGATCGAGTCGCGTCTTCCAGAAAATTCCGGCGCGTCGAACGGATTTTCACGACGTTTCTTCCGCTCAGGTCGCCGCCCGGCCAGTGCTGTGTTGCGCAGTCGCCCTGGAATGCCGGACCTGCTGAATCGAACGACCCGGGGAGAAACCGGACATCGTTTCTGAGACCTTCCGCGTCTCGCCAATCCTACTCCGCCTCCCCTGCTTCGCCCTGCAGCCTCTCCAGCCGTTCGATCGCGTCCTTGTAGCCGTAGTCGTAGGCGATGATCTCGTTGTAGTGCTTTTCGGCGGCGTCGCGGTGGTTGGCTTCTTCCTCCAGGCGGCCCAGCAGGTAGTGCGTTTCGCAGAAGGCGGATTTGTTGTCCTGCGGGTTGAGCAGCTCGGCGGCGAGCGAGAGCTGGCGGTGGGCGAGCGTCGACTTCTTGTCGCCGATGAAGCAGCGGGCGAGCTGCAGGCGGCCCTCGGCCTGGAGCCGCGTGTCGTTGGCCGCCTGCTGCAGCAGCGGGATCGCCTGCTTCCATTCCTGCCGGCGCATGAACCGCCGGGCCAGCTCGAACTTGAGCTTCATGTCCTGCGGATAGCGTTCGACGCGGCGGGAGAAGACCTCGATCTCGCGGTGCACCAGCTCGCGGGCGAGCGCGGCGTGGTTCTTCTTCGCGGTCTCGTCGGCGGCGTCGGCCTGATGCGCGTCCTTCGCCCGCTCGAGGTTGCGGCGGAAGAGGTCCAGCTCGACGTCCTCCATCTGCTCGCGGACATTCACGTCGCCGCTGATTTCGAGCGCTTTCTGGAGCGCCTCGCGCGCCTCTTCGAGCTGCTTGTTGCGGCGGTAGAAGTCGGCGAGCTTGAGGTAGCCGTCCTTGCTGGCCGGGTCCTTCCGGATGGCGCGCTGCAGGTCGGCCTCCTGCGACATGCCGGGTCCGAGCGGCTCATCGGGGACGGCGGAGCGGCCGGTGCGGTGCTCGTCGTAGGCGGTCTTCTTGATGTCCTGGGTGCTCTTGGCGTCTTCCCAGCCGCCGCGCTCCATGGCGGAGCTGGCTTCGAGGCCGGAGATCTTGGTGCGGGCCTCGGAGTCCTTGGGGTCGAGCTTGTAGATGTGCCGCCAGCGGTTGATCGCCTCTTCGTAGTTCCCGCGCGACTCGTGCAGCGCGGCGAGCTTCTTGTTCCAGGGCTTGTTGTCGGGGTCGGCCTCGATCGCCTTCTGGAAGCCGAAGATCGCGCATTCGTCGAACCCGCGCTGGCTGCAGGCTTCGGCCACGTCGGCGTTGAGCTGGCCGTCCCAGGGGTTGACCTGCAGGCCCTCTTCGGCGACGCGGTCGAGGCGGTCCCAGTCGTGCGTCATGCGGGCCTTCTTGGCCTGGCCGCGGACCTTCATCAGCCGCATGCCGGCCATCCGCGCCCCGCTGCCGTTGTCGCCGTATTTCTTGCGTTCGGCGCCGCGGAGGGTCTGGCGGTAGTTGAGGTTGTCCGGCACGAACATCGCGGCCTGGAAGAACATTTCGATCGCGTAGTCCCAGTTCTGCTTGGAGAGGGCCTCGGTCCCTTTCTTCCAGCAGTCGGCGGCGATCTTGTTCTTGTCGGGATGCATGAGCGAGAGGATGCCAGGGATGGGAGCGGACGGCTCGACGGGCGGCCGCGACGGGGTGCGACAACCGCGATTATACCGGGCCGCGACTGGGGCTGCACGGCCGCTGCGGAGATCGCTTCGCTTCGCGGAGGGGCGGTTGTTAGAATCCGTTGTTCCCGAGGGCGCGCTCGGCACGGCAATCGAACCCGGAAAGGACGGCGACATGCTCACGCGACATTGGCTGTGGATCGCGGCGGTGCTGGGGGGGCTGGCGGTCGTGGTCGGGGCGTTCGCCGCGCATGGGCTGGAGTCGCATCTCCAGAAAAAGTACGCGGGGCAGACGCAGTCCCGCGCGGGGGAGCGGATGTCCGCTGCCCGCAAGTATCTGGGGGACTTCGAGACGGGGGCGCGCTACCAGATGTACCACGCGCTGGCGCTGTTGGGGGTCGGGCTGCTGGCGCAGCGGCGGACGAAGTGGTCGGTGGAGGTCGCCGGCTGGTCGTTCCTGCTGGGGACGGTCCTGTTCTCCGGCAGCCTGTATGCGCTCGTGCTGACGGGGCAGACGTGGTGGGGGATCGTCGCGCCGTTCGGCGGCGGGCTGCTGATTTTCGGCTGGGCGGCGCTGGCGATGGCGGCGTGCCCCTGCGGCAGCCCCCTGCCGGAGAACCCGGAAGCGAGTAAATAAGCCGACCCCGAGGGGCTGACGCCACCCCGCTCGCCATCGACCATCGACCATTCCCCCATGCTCATCTTCGACGCGCATCTCGATCTCGCGTGGAACGCGCTGGAGTACAACCGCGACCTCGCGCGGCCGGTCCGCGAAATCCGGGAGTTCGAGGCCCGGTTCGACAAGGCGGTCCCCGGGCCGAACACCGTCGCCTTCCCCGAGATGCGCCGCGGCGGCGTGGGGACCGCGATCGCCACGCTGTTGCCCCGGCTGCACCGCCGCGATGTGCCGCGCACGCACTACCAGTCGCGCGAGGCGGCCTACGCGGCGTGCCTGGGGCACCTCGGATACTATCGGGCGATGGAAGCCCGGGGCGTGCTGCGGATCATTTGCGACCGGGACGCGCTCGACGCGCACCTCGCGGAGTGGAACGCGGCGCCCTCCGACGCGCCGCTGGGAATCATTCTCGGGATGGAAGGCAGCCCCGGCATCCTGTCGCCGGGACAGCTCGCCGAGTGGCATGAACTCGGGCTCCGCGTGCTCGGGCCGGCGCATTACGGCGAAAACCCGTACTGCTTCGGCACCGGGAGCGACGGCGGACTGAAGCCGGAGGGACGGGAGCTGCTCGGCGCGATGCAGCGGGCGCGAATCGTACTCGACGCGACGCACCTCGCGGACCAATCGTTCTGGGAAGCGCTCGAAGCATTCGACGGGCCGGTGATCGCCAGCCATCACAATTGCCGGGCGCTCGTGCCGGGGGACCGGCAATTGAGCGACGAGCAGATCCGGGCGCTGGCGGCGCGGGGGGCGGTGATCGGCCTGGCGCTCGACAACTGGATGCTTGATCCAGGGTGGGTCCGCGGGCAATCGCGCCCCGAACGCGTCTCGCTGGAGGACGCGGTGAACCATACGGACCACATCTGCCAATTGCTGGGGACGTCGCGACATTGCGGGATCGGGAGCGACCTGGACGGCGGGTTCGGCAAGGAGCAGTCCCCCGGCGACCTCGACACGATCGCCGACCTGCCGCGGATCGCGGAGATTCTCGATCGCCGCGGCTACTCCCGCGAAGACATCGCGGGGATCATGCACGGGAACTACGTGGAGTTTTTCCGGCGGGCATGATGCGGCGGCCCGCTACCGCGCCGCGGCCATCCGGCCCGCCGTCCTTGCGGACCTTGTACCACACGAGTCGTCATGGGGCTTCGATCCGGCGGGGTCAATACAAGTCGAAGAAGCTCTCGCTTTCGAGATGCGGCACGGTTTTCTCGAGAACCGACGCGAGGCCCGCCGGGTGGAACAGCGGAATCCAGTCGTCGATGCGGCCGCGAAAGCACCAACGATAGGCCTGGAACAACCGCTTGTGCGCATCGCGCAGTTCGAATCGCATCAGCGCTTCGAGCTGTGCCCGTTCGACCAGGTCCTCCACGTTCATCCACTCGAACCGCGCCGCGAGGTCGTCCCCCTCCCCGGTCGGACCTTCCAGATGGTTCACGTACACGACGAGCGAATCGCCATCGGGATCGACGATGAAGTGCTCGATCATGGTCTGGTCGCGGATCGTGTCCTCGATGAGCCGCCGTTCCTCCGGCGTCGTGGCGTGCGCGCGCTGCTTGCGGAGCGTCACGAGGCCATCGGTCGGCGACTCGCGGATTTCAAAGCCTTCGGGAATCGCTTCCGCCGGCGCGCCTTTCG
>JBBDNU010000116.1:0-22445 GCA_040877365.1 Planctomycetales bacterium | reverse complement strand
CAGTACTTCCAAGAACGCGACTCCGTCATTCCCGCGCAGGCGGGAATCCAGCCCGTCGTCCGCGCCGCCGCTGGATGCCCGCCCCCGCCGTCGCTGGGGGCAGGCACTGCGCGGGCACGACGCGCCGTCGCGAACTTGGAAGTACTGAATGATCGATGTCGAAGCTCGAATGATGACCGCCGCAAACCGATTCTCTCGACCCTCGACTCTGAACTCTCGACCCTCAACCCTTCCCGTGGATCAGCGCCATCGCTTCCGCCCGGCTGGACTGGTTCGTCTTGAACAGGCCGCGGACGGCGCTCGTCACGGTCAGGCTGCCGGGCTTGCGGATGCCGCGGATCGTCATGCAGGTGTGCGTCGCTTCGAGCACGACGATCACTCCTTTCGGCGACAGTTCTTCGTTCAAAAGGTCCGCGATCTGGTGCGTCATCCGCTCCTGCACCTGCGGGCGGTGCGAGACCTCCTCGACCACGCGGGCCAGCTTGCTCAGCCCGGCCACCTTGCCGTCGGGGAGATAGCCGACGTGGGCGATTCCCATGAACGGCAGCAGGTGATGCTCGCAGGTGCTGTTGAAGGAGATGTCGCGGACGAGGACCATCTCGTCGTACCGCTCCTCGAACAGCTTCCGCAGGTGCCGGCGGGGGTCGATGTGCAGCCCCGAGAACAGCTCCGCGTACATGCGGGCCACGCGGGCGGGCGTGTCGCACAGGCTGGGGCGGTCCGGATCTTCGCCGATCGCGAACAGGATTTCCCGCACCGCCCGCTCGATCCGCGGCAGATCGACGTGCCGCATTCCCTCCAGCGCCTCCGTGGAAGGGGCGACATCGACGGCGTCCTCGGCCAGATCCTCGGCGAGCCGGCTGGCGTATTCGGCTGCCGCGGAGAGATCGGCGTCGATTTTCTTTCGCGACATGGCGACTCGCTTCGAAAGGAAGGGGAACCGCGTCGGTCCGCAGGATTCCGCGGCACAGGGAATTCCCGTCGCGAAGGGACCTGGCGGGCCGTGCGATTCTAGGATCGTCTCGTAGAGGGGTCAACCAGTCGGAAACTCCGGCCGTGCGCGGAGTTGCAGCATTCCGCGGGCGCACCCGCGGCCTAGGGGACACCGGGCATTCCCTGAAATGCGAGTGGACGCGCCGAGGCCTGCATCCGGGGGTTCGGCCGACCCGCCTCCTTCGATTCCCCCAAGGATCCACCCGATTCCGGCCGCATCGGCGAACGTCGTCTCCCCCGGTGCGTCCGCTCGTTCAGGCCGCATAGGATCGAAACAGGCCGCACGCTCTCGAAGTCGAGCTGGTTTCAGCGCGACGAAACCGGCAAGTGCCGGCTGCTCCGTCGGCGGTTCTCCCTTCCCGCGAGGCCGCCGGCGGAGTTTGCGCCTCCATGCCTGTTCGACGCGATTTCATGCCATTTCCGAATAGGCGGCGACGATGACGACCACCAGGATGACGGTCCCGATCGCCAGCTTCCCGAGCGTCCCCAGCAGCCGGCCGATCAGGGCCGCCATGCCGATCTCGACGCTGTCCGCCGAATTGCGCCCCTTCCACAACTCTCCCACGTAAGCGCCGGCGAAGGCGCCCGCGGCCCCGCCGCCGATCGCCGCCACGATCGGGCCGATCACCGGAATCGGCACCCCCACGATCGCGCCGAGGATGCTTCCCAGGAACGTGCCGAGGAGCGCCAGCGCCATTCCGCGGCGGCTCCCTCCGCGGCGCGCCGCGCCGGCCGCGCCGGCGGCGAATTCGACGACCTCCCCGGCGACGGCCAGCCCCGTCAGCCACAGCACCGTGGCCCAGCCGATGCCGCGCCCATTCTCGACGCCCAGCAGCCACGCGAACAGCGCGGCGGCGAGCACGACGAACCAGTTCCCCGGCAGGGCGAACAGGTTGGTTGCCCAGGCGACGAGGCACACGAGGAGGAGCAGCGTCGCCCACAGATAGTAGATCCAGGCGGGACTCATGCAGCGGCTCCGGAGGTTTTCTGTTGATTCCGCGGTCCGATTACTCCATTCTCTTTGCATCATTCAGTACTTCGAAGTTCGCGACGGCGCGTCATGCCCGCGCAGTGCCTGCCCCAGCGACGGCGGGGGCGGGCATCCAGCGGCGGCGCGGACGACGGGCTGGATTCCCGCCTGCGCGGGAATGACGGAGTCGTGTTCTTGGAAGTACTGCCATCCTAAGCCCGCTTCGCCGCGAATTCAGCCGGCGACGCGGACATCCCCGATCGAGGAACCCCCATGAGCGCCTCGGAATTCACCATTCGCCGCAAGATCCTGAGCGTGTTCGGTGCGAAGTTCCACATCTACAACGCCGAAGGCGCCCTCATGGGGTACTGCAAGCAGAAGGCGTTCAAGCTCAAGGAGGACATCCGCGTCTACACGGATGAGACGCAGTCCGAGGAGCGGATCGTGATCACCGCCCGCAGCGTGATCGATTTCGGGGCGGCGTACGACGTGGTGGACAGCCGGCAGCAACGCAAGGTCGGGGCGCTCAAGCGGAAGGGATTCAGCTCGATCCTCCGCGACTCGTGGATCGTCCTCGACGAGCAGGACCGCGAGATCGGCAAGATCCGGGAGGACAGCGCGCTGATGGCCATGCTCCGCCGCTTTCTGTCGAACCTGATTCCGCAGCATTTCCACCTCGCGGACGGCAGCGGCCGGCAATTCGCCGAGTTCCGCACGCACTTCAACCCATTCGTGCACCGGATGACCGTCACCGTGCTGCCCGACTGCCCGCTCGATCCGGTCCTGATCCTGGCGGCGGGAATCCTGCTGGTGGCGGTCGAAGGGCGGCAGAAGTGACGGATTCGCCGCTTCCCGAGATTCCGGGGGGCTGGAGCGAGCGGGCCTTGAGCGTGGGCGAGCGGCGCTTCGTCCTCACGCTCCCCGCCGCTCCGGACGACTTTCTCGACGATCCCGAGGTCCTCGCCGAGAACCGCCGCGACGACTTCATGCCCTACTGGGCCTACCTGTGGCCGGCGGCGCCGCCGCTCGCCGAAGTGGTGCTCCGCACCGAGTGGCCCGCGGGACTGCGGGCGCTCGAGTTGGGGGCGGGGATCGGGTTGGTGGGACTCGCCGCGGCGGCGGCGGGATTGCAGGTCACCTTCAGCGACTACCGTCCCGAGCCGGTCGAGCTGGCGGTGTTCAACGCGGACAAGCACGGCTTCCGCGCGGAAGGCATGGTGCTCGACTGGCGCGACCCGCGGCCCGAGCGGTTCCCGCTCGTTCTGGCCAGCGACGTGCTGTACGAGACGCGGAACCACCAGCCGCTCCTCCGGGTGCTCGAGGCGATGCTCGAGCCCGAGGGAGTCTGCTGGATCGGCGACGCGGGACGGGTCGCCGCGGAGCCGTTTCCCGCGGCCGCCCGCGCAGCGGGCTTTCAGGTCGCGCTGCGCGACGCCTTCGGAAATCCGCGCGACGACATGCCGATCGGCGAGTTCCGGCTGCTGGTCGTCACGCGAGTTCCCATTCGCCCGACGCTCGAGCGAGGGACCCGTTCCGGCACGGCTCCGCGTTCCACGTGAAACGAACGCAGGGATTTTCGCCCGACGCAGCGAAATCGCTTGTGCGTCAAGAGGTTGGGCGGGTGGTATCAAAACGCGATTTCTTCGCTTTGCGCGCGCTGAAGATCGTCGCAAGACGTTGGCCGGCAGTCGCTTGGCTTCCGAAACGGCGCGCAGATAAGCCCAAACGACTTGTTTGCGATCGGAAATGTGCGGCCAGCGAACGGTCCCCCCATTAATAGGCGCGACGGTTGCGCCAAAATCCGCGTCGGTGCCGGCGACGTCGGAACCAATCTCGAATTCGTTGTAGTGGTCCGTCTATCGCAATTGGGAAGGGCTTTCGATTCGCTCTGCTTGCTTGGATCCAACCACGGGTTCCGCGACGACCTGCTTCGCGTCGTCGCTCCACCCGTGGCTACAATCCCCTGACCCCTTCGGGGTCGACTGCGGGCTGGCGGCCCGCGGCCCGAATCGTTCAGGTGCGGGTCGCCGGCACGCGGGGGTCGAGCCAGAGGGCGACGTCCGTCAGCGTCTCGCGCCAGTTCGGCTCGTTGTGCAGCTCGTGCAGGTGGCCGGGCAGTTCGCAGTACGCGCGGTCCGTGCTGGCGACGGCATCGACCCACGCCCGCGATCGGGCCGCATCGACGATCCGATCGTCGCTCCCCTGCACGACGAGCAGCGGCAGCCGCATGCGGTCTGCCCGCTTCCACACGCTCCGCAAGGCGGCTTTCATCGCGAAGTACCAGCCGGCGGTCACGTGGCGGTGGTTGAACGGGTCCCGGTCGCGGCGGGCCAGCGCGATGGGATTGCGGGTCACGTCGTGCGGGTCGACGCGGGACTGGAACCGGGTTCCCGGCGCCACGAACGAGAGCATCCGCCCCGCGGCGACGGTCGTCGCCGGGACCCGCACCCGCACACCCAGCAGCGGCGCCAGCAGGACGACGGCGCTCGCGATCGGCCGCTCGTCCAGCGCGGCGAGCGCCGCGACCAGCCCCCCCATGCTGTGCCCGACGAGCGCCGTCCGCTCGGGGTCGAGCGCGAAGTGCTCCCGCGCCCGTTGCACGTCGCGGACGTAATGCAGGAAGTCGCCGACGTGCATCGGGCGGCCTCCCGAGCGGCCGTGCCCCCGCAGGTCGGCGATCACCACGTTCCAGCCGCACTCGACGAGCAGTTCCGCCACGTGCGCGTACCGCTGCCCGTGCTCGGTCGCGCCGTGCACGAGGAGCACCGTCCGCGCCGCGTCGCCCTCCGTCAACGTGAATCGCCGCACGAACAGGTCGAACGCACCCCGCTCGCAGAGCAGCCTCTGCTCGCAGCACATCGAGCGTGACGGTGCGGCCGGTTGGATCATCGGCGGGATTCGTCCCCCACGAGTCGTTCGACCGCGGCCTCGAGCTCGCGGCCCCGGAGGTCCGCGAACGCGACGCGGCCCGCGCGGTCGATCAGAAACAGCGACGGGATCGTCCGCGCGCGATACCGCGTGCGCGTCGCGTCCTTGTCGGATGAGCTGAGCGCCATCCGCCACGGAAGCTCCCTCCGCTTGCGGAATTCTTCGACCGCCTCCCCCTTCTCGTCCAGACTGATTCCCAGGATTTCGAACCCCGCCCGCCCGTGCTGCGCGTGGAGACGCTTCAGCCGGGGCAGCTCTTCCAGACACGGAGCGCAGTCCGTGGCCCAGAAGTCGACCAGCAGCACCTTGCCCGCGTAGTCGTCGGCTTTCACGACTTCGCCGGACAGATCCTGCACGCTGATTTCCGGCGCCTTCTTCTCCGCCAGCTCGAGCTTCGCCAGCCGGGTGTTGCAGAACTCCTCGACCTGCGGATTCAGGAAGAACGGCCGGGGGAGCTTCTCGAACACGGCCCGCGCGGCGGCGAAGTCGCCCGCGAGCTGCGCCTGCGACGCGAGATCGACCCCCAGCCGGATCGCCGCGTCCGCCGATCGCAGCCGCACCGATGCCAGGTGCTCCTCGAATCGCTCGACCGCCGCGGCCATCCGCCCGGCCCGCGCCGGGGCGAGCACGCGGATTTCACCCGCGAGACGGCGGGTGTCGGCCGAACCGTTCTCGCCCACGAGATACCTCTCGGCCGCCGACAGGGCATCGGCTTCCCAACCGTATTCCCGCGCGGTCGCAAGGAACCAGCGATGGGCTTCCTCCGCGTCCGCTCCCGCCGGCTCGCGTTCGAGATGGGCCGAGACGTCCTGGAACGTTCGTCGCGTGCCGGACGTCAAAATCTCGGCGAACGAGGCCGAGCGGGGTGCGGCCGGCTCGGCCGCAACGCTCGACGACGAGGGGAAGGTCGAGCCGGCCAAACCGGCGGCCCCGGCGGCCATCACCAGGAAGGGGGACACGCCGGCCAGCCAGTGCGGGCGTCTGAGGTCGATCGGGTGCATGCTCGTCTCCGCGCGGGTCCGGTTGCGCCGCAGCGCTTCCGGCAGAAGCGGTATCGGCGATTTCTCCCGGTTCATCCGAGTTTATCATGGCCGGTTCCGGCCCGGACGGGCGCGTTCGGTCCGGCCCCCCGTCCCGCCCCGCCGGGCGTCGCGGATGAATCGCAACTGATTTCGCAATAACCAGTTGCGCGAATAATTGAAAATCGAGTGCGAACTTTCAACCCGAATTGCAGGTTAATCAGGAGCAGATGTTCCGCCGTCATGGGAGGCGACTGCGGCCTCGCTCGGCGGATGAGCGGCGCAAGGTTCGCCTCCTTTGGACGATGCGGCGATAACCGCCATCCGAGTGATTGCGGAGCGGGTCGATTTCGGTTACACTGGCATCGGCTGATGCGTGAACCAGCGGAAAGGAGCTTCCCGTGAGTGTCACCTGGGACTCGTCGAACGCTGCTGGGCCGTCTCCAGTTCTCGACGACGAGCCGGAGATCGCCGACGCCCGCCGCGAATTTCCTGCCTGGGGGGTGAGTCTCGCGGTGCACGTCGGCGTGGTCGCCGTGCTGGCGGGACTGACGCTCGACCCGCGATTCGATCCAGCGGTCGTGATCGACAGCGAAATGGTCGAGCTCGACCCGGAGGACTACGCCTTCAGCGAAGCGATCGTGGACATGCTGGGCACGAACAGCGACTTGGACAAGGTCAGCCCGTCGCAGTCGAGCGCCGCGCACGAAGGGGACAAGCCGCCGCAGACGATCGAAGAGCAGTTGGTCGACGACCTGGTCCAACTCGAAATCCCGACGGTCGCCATCATCGAAGAGCCGCACCGGGACGACTTGCTCTCTCCGGTCGAGCGGCACGGGACCACGGAGAACCCCGGCGGGATCGAGGGCTCGCTGGACCGCTTGGCGCTCGAGATCGCCGCCTCGCTCAAGCAGAAGAAGACGCTCGTCGTGTGGGTGCTCGACCGCTCTCCCTCGGTGAGCAAGCAGCGCGAGGCGATCGCGAATCGGCTCGACAACGTCTACAAGCAGCTCGGAATGCTCGAGCCGGACGAGACGAAGTCCCTCAAGACGGCCGTCGTCGCCTTCGGACGGACCACCGAGATCCTGACCCCCGACCCGCTGGACGACGTGTCGAACCTCGCCGAGATGATCCGCGGCATCGAGCCCGAGAAGATCGGCGACATCGACAAGGGGGACGACAAACTCGAGAACGTGTTCACGGCGATCCACGCCTCCGCCACCAAGTGGATGCACTACCGCAAGGGGGGCAACAGCCGGAACGTGCTGATCGTCGCCGTCACCGACGAGGCGGGGAGCGACCAGGAACATCTCGAGAAGGTGGTCAATCTCACCAAGCCGAACGGCATCAAGTGCTACGTCGTGGGGAGCGCGGCCCCGTTCGGCCGCCGCGAGGTGGAGGTCCCTTGGGAGATCGACGGGCAGACGTACCAGGTCACGCTGCGGCCGGGCCCGGAGACGATCCTCCCCGAGCTTCCCCGCCTGCCGTTCTGGACGGTCAGCGAGGCCGACCTGCGGCAGATGTCGTCGGGCTATGGCCCCTACGCGCTGACGCGGTTGTGCGTCGAGACCGGAGGACTGTACCTCATTTCGCAGGACACCCGCGGTCCGCGGTTCGATCCCGACGCGATGCGGGACCGCGCCCCGAGCTACGCGACCGTCGCCAACTACCTCAAGGACGTGCAGAGCCACCCGGTCAAGGCGGCGCTCATCCGAACCGCGCTGAACGTCGAGGTCAAGACCATCCCCCGCCCCCGGCTCGATTTCGTGGCGGACAACGACAACATCCTTCGGACCCAGATCACCGATGCGCAGCGGCCCTTCGCCGACTTCGAGTACCAGTTGAACGAGCTGGCCGCCGATCTCATCGCCGTCGAAAGCCATCGCGCCACGCTCGCCGATGCCCGCTGGCAGGCGAACTTCGACCTGGCGATGGGCCGCATGCTCGCGTTGAAGGCCCGTGCGCTGGGCTACAACGCGACGCTCGCCAATATGAAGGTCGCTCCCAAACCGTTCGAGAAGCAGGGCAGCAACCGCTGGCGGCTCGTCCCCTCGCCGGAAATCACGGGCAGCCCCGTCGTCCGCAAGATGGCGACGGATGCCCGGGCTTACCTGATCCGCGTGCTCGACACGCATCCCGGCACGCCCTGGGCGCTGCTCGCCGAGCGCGAACTGAGCCAGCCGATGGGCTGGGACTGGCAGGAGTACCGGGTCGCGGTGGCCCAGACCGGCGCCCGCCCGAACAACGCCCCTCCCGCGCGAAACATCCGGCTCGCGAACGAGAACCAGGCCACCCCCGCCCCGCAGCGCCGCCAGCCGCCGCCGGTCCCGCAGAAGATCAAGATCTGAAGCGACCGCCGCAAAGGACCGCTTCGTCGGCGATCGCCTGCGCTGGTCGCCGGCAAGCACCTTGACCGGCAAGCACCCTGAAAGGGCGCCATTCCAAAGCCCAGGGTCGCGCAGCGCACCCTGGGTCGCCGGGCGCGCTTCTTGGAGAAACCCGCGGACCGAAGGCCATGAATCCTGCGAAAGACGAACGAATCGTCGACAACTCGTGACCGACGCTGCAGCGTCGGCTATGTCTGGTCCGCCCCTTCTTCGGCGGGCGACTCTGCGACGGGCGCCGGCTTTCCGGCGGCAAACCAGTCCGCCACGGCCGTGTCCACGAACAGTTGCGAGGCGTGGAACATCAGCATCGGGAACACGGCGAACGGCACGCCGAGGTCCGCCCCCAGCAGGTCGGGACGGCCGAACATCGTCTGGTCCGTCGCCAGCAGCACGCCCACCGGGAGCGTCTTCTGGCTGCCGGCGAACGCCGCCGCGATCCGGTCCTCCCGCCGGAACCCCAGCGCCCGCCCCCCCGCGACGCCCAGCGCCAAGGCCGCCACGTGGAGCGCGATGCACGTGCCCCACACCAGGCACACGGCGCCCCAGCCCGGTGCCGCGTGGTCCCGATCGGCGAGCTGCGCCCCCGCCTTGACCGCCGCGTTGAACACCATCACCAGGATCAAGAGTTGCGCAACCACCCCGAGCGGGACCTTGTGCCGCGAGGCGAAGGCGGCGCAGGGCGGGACCAGCCGCACGGCCTGCGCCGCGAGCGCGGGAACCAGCACGGCGACGAACAGCCCGACGACCATCGTGCTCGCATCGAGCCGCACCGAACTGCCCGTCGCGACCTGCAGCCAGAAGGGGGTGACCGCGAAGCAGACGGCGTTCGTGAGCAGCGTGACCATCAGCGAGACGGCGTCGTTGCCGCCGGCCTTCCGGGTCCAGACGGAGGCGGCCGCCAGCGTGCAGGGGACGCTCACGGCGATCATCAGCCCGATCCGGAAATCCGCCTTCGTCTGCAGGAACATCAGGCCCCAGCCGGCGAGCGGCAGAAACCCGTAATTCACGAGCGACGCCCACAGCACCGGCGCCGGCGAGCGGGCCGCCGCGCGGAGGTGCCGGCTGTCGAGGCTGAACGCCATCAGGAAGATGGTGGCGGCGGTGACGTACACCGACGGAAAATCGAGCAGCCCCAGCGCGTCGCGGACGAGCGATCCGGAAGGCGCCTCGTTCCGCGCCGATCCCACCGCCAGCCCGCCGGCGATCAGCGCCGCGATCGACACGAGGAACCACCGCTTCTGCAGATACCGTCCCATGCGGCGAGTCAACTTACCGCATCCCGGCGGCGGCCGAAAGCGTCTGCCAGCGGCGGACCAGGACCGACGCGGTCGCCCGCTGCGGCGCCCCGGCGGGAACGGACTCCAGCACCGCGATCGCCCCGCGATAGTCCTTGCGCGTCGCGAGGGCGCGAGCGAACAGGAGCCGCGCCTGGTTCGCCCACCGCGTGCCCGATTTTCCGCCCAGGTAGTCGCGAAGGCTTCCTTCGGCCTCGGACAGCAGCCCGCGCTGCTCGGCCGGCTTGTCCCGCGCGTCGCCCGCCTCTTCGAGCAGCGCGGCGCCGGTCCAGAAGAAACCGTCCTCCGCGGCGCCGTCGTGTCCCGCCTGAATCTCCGGCGGCACGGGGCTCACCGGGGCGGGAAACACGTTCTTGCCGAACCGCAGCTTCAGGTAGTCGGCCGCGGCCGAATCGTACTCGCCGGCGAGTTGCTTCAGTCGCGCGTCGCGGTGGCCGTGCTTCCAACCGAATTCCAGATTGTCGAAGTCGCCGTGTCCTCCCACCACGCCGTAGGGCGCGTCGAAATGCCGCAGCCGCTGCTCGAATCGGGCCCGCGCGCCCTGCGCAAGCGCGGCGGAATCCCCGGCGGCGGAGCCGTGCTGCATCGCCCACGGCCAGATGCCGTAATCTTCGGACTTCAACGAGTCCCCGAAGACCGCCTCGACGCGCTCGAGCAGCCCCGGTGCTTCCGCCGTCCCGGCGAGCGGCTGGTGGATGTTGACGAACCGCTCGCCGACGAGCGCCGCTTGCAGCCGTTCCATCCGCGGCGCCCACAGCGACGGCGTGCCGATCAGCTCGACGCGCGCCTGCCGCAAGCCCTCTGCATCGACCGGATAGGGTTGTTCGTCGCCCGCCGCCAGTTGCTCGAGCAATTCCCCGTTGGCGAGGACTTCGTCGAGCGTCGCGGGCCGGGGGACGAACGGACCGTCCGGTTCGACCGTCGATGGGACCGGCAGGCCGAGACGGACGTCGAACAGGTGCAGCTTCCCGTCGAGCGGGACGCCGACGAGCCAGTAGTCGCCGGGCGGCCGCACCACGACGGCGTCGATCTGCAAATGCCGCAGCAGCTCGGCGACCAGCCAGGCCCGGTCCTCCGCCCGGCCTTCGCCGAACAGCGCCGCGTGGAACGGGGTCGTCGAGGGGAGCGGGTCGTCGTCCGCCAGCAACATCACGTTCCGCGACACCCAGTCGAACAGCGCCACGGCCCGTTCGAGGTCGCTGTTCGCGTTCCGCGCGGCATGCGCTGCGATCCGCCGGAACAGCAGGCCGTCGCGGATCAGCTCCGCGTCCCGCGGGACGTATCGGTCCGACAGCAGCTCGTCGCGCTCCGGTCCCGGGAAGAGTCGTTCGAGGCCGGCCTCGTCCGGGAGCGACGCGGCAGCCCCCTCCCCCGCCGACCCGCACTCCCCGCGCCACTGGTTGAGCAGCGTCGTCACGCCGGCCGCGTCGGAGGAGATCCCCAGCCGCTCCGGCTGGACCGCGGCCAGCGCGTTGTCGAGCATGCTCCGGCACTCGTCGGGCGTGGCGGCCCGCTGCGGCGCCTGAAAACCGGCGCCCGTCACGGCGGTCCGCGTGCGGATTTCCGAGTCGCACCCGGCGAGCAGGGCGATCGCGGCCATCGCCGTCAATCCGCACGCGCTCCGGGCATGAGACCTTTTTTCGGATTCGGAAGGATCTGCCACGCGACCCCGGCTCCGCATGATGCTGGCGCTCGTGATGAATCAGTATTTCCAAGTTCGCGGCAGCGCGTCATGCCCGCGAAGGCGGGCATCCAGCGGAGGTACGCACGGTAGGCTGGATTCCCGCCTGCGCGGGAATGACGGATTCACGTTCCTGGACGTACTGGGAATGGAAAGAATCCCGGCATCGGCCGGGGCATCCATTATCATTACGCCCGCATCGTCCACGCAAGCGAGCGCAAAACGGCGATTGCGGATCGAATCGGGAATCTCCGCCAGCGGCCGTCAATTGGAGCCGCCGCTCAGCGCCTGCGAGATCTCCACTCGTCCCGGATCTCGATCACCCGACCGCCTCCCGAGGTTTTCGAGCGACCGGTGCGCTTCGCTTACTTGGCGCGCTTTCGCGGTCGCAATCGAATCTCGAGCTCGCAGCCGACCGCGCGCGCGTACTTGCGCAGCGTGTCCACCGACGGGGAGTGCCGCGGACTTCCGCCGCTCCCTTCCAGGCGGGCCACGGCCGGCGCCTTGGTGCCCATCCTGGCCGCGACTTCGGCCTGAGTCAATCCGGCCCGCCGCCGCGCTCGCAGCAATTCGTCCAACAGGGCGAACTCCTCCGCCTGCGCATCGTACTCCGCCCGAACAGCGGGTTGCTTCAGCATCTTCTTGACGAGTTGGTCATGCTTCATTGAACTGCACCTTTTTCATCCGGTCGCGTGCGATCTTCAGTTCGTTGGCGGGCGTCTTCGCCGACTTCTTCACGACCGCGTGGAGCATCATGATCCGTCGGCCAGGCAGGTTGCAGAAGAACACCCGCCCGATTCCCTCCTTGGACTTCATCCGCAACTCGAACAGTCCCCTGCCCATCGACCGCGTATGCGGCATTCCCAAATCGGGACCGAATTCGATCATTCGCTCGGTCAGGTGAACGTAGCGGGCTTGGACGCCGGCCGGGAATTTCAAGAGTATTTCCTGAAGGTCGTCGCTGTAATAGACGATCTCCCACGCCATGTGAGCCACCATAACAAATACGTTACATGGCGTCCAGAGCGGGATCGCGGTGTCCTGCCATTCGCGTTCGGGCGAGGATGTTCGCGCTGCGGCGCGCGTCACGCCATCGGGCCGACCATCAGCGCGCGAAGTGCCGTCAACTGGCGGATCAGTTCGGGAATCTCCGCCAGAGGCAGCATGTTCGGGCCGTCGCTCAGGGCCCGGTCCGGATCGGGGTGCGTCTCGACGAACACGGCGTCGGCCCCGCAGGCGACCGCCGCTTTGGCGAGCCACGGGGCCATCTCCCGCTGGCCCCCGGTCGTGCTCCCGCCGGGACATTGCACGCTGTGCGTGGCGTCGAACACGACCGGCACGCCGAGCTGCCGCATGATCGGGATCGCCCGCATGTCGTTGACCAGCCGGCCGTAACCGAACACCGTCCCCCGCTCGGTCAGCAGGATCCGCGGGTTCCCCGATTCGAGGCACTTCCGCACGATGTGCACCGCGTCCTCCGGCGCGATGAACTGCGGCTTCTTCACGTTGATGACGCCGCCGTGTCGGGCCGTCGCCTCGGCCGTCGCCTGGATCAGGTCGGTCTGCCGCGCGAGGAAGGCCGGGACCTGCACGACGGCGCACACCGCGGCGGCCGGCTCGGCCTGTTCCGGGAGGTGGATGTCGGTCGTGACGGGGAGCCCGGTCCGCTCCCGCACGCGGTTCAGGATATCCAACCCTGTTTCGAGACCGGGACCGCGGAAGCTGTGAATGCTCGTCCGGTTCGCCTTGTCGAAGCTGGCCTTGAACACGAGCGGCACGCCGAGTTCCGCCGCCGTCTCCGCCAGCCGGTCCGCCACCTCGAACACGAGCGACTCGCTCTCGATGACGCACGGCCCGGCGATGAACAACAGCGGCCGCCCCTCGCCGCACGGTTGCCCGGCGACGTCGACAGGGTTGTCCGGGTGAGTGATGACCCAACTCGCCCGAGGCGTCGCGACGGCAGTCCCCGCGCTGTCATTGCCGCGGTTTTCCAAACGGTGCAGCACTTCGACGGGCAAATCCATCGCCTGCCGAGAGCCTACGAGTCCTACGATCTCGGACATTCGGGGCGCTCCTTCGCCGTGTGAGAGCCAGCACTCCTTGCCGGCCCGGATCGAAGGGCGGAAACATATCAAAACGTTCACAAAGGGGTCAACTGGAGATCGGGGAGTGCGCATCGCACCGCATCGCACGGAAATCGGCGGATCGTCATCTGATTCCATCGAAATCCTTCGAATCGAATCCACGGAATCCCACCCTCGTCCTTCGCGCTCTTGGCGTGCTTCTGTTCGACTTCGCCGCGAACAGAAGCACGCGAAGACCCCAGCGCGACGAAGCCGCAACCGAAGGGTCACGCGCAGGCGCGAAGGACATGATGAGCCGAGGGGTTTACCCCCTCGGTGGGAACACGCGGGGCTTCAGAGGAATCTCGCGTCTCTGGTCCGGGTTGCCCGAAGAGCACCGAGGGGATAAACCCCTCGGCTCCTTGGTTCAATGGAAAATTCGCGCACGATGCGCGAATTCCAATCGTTTGCAGTGCGAAGGAGAACAGGATTTCCGGCAGGCTGAAGGCTGCGCGCCAGCGCTGCGGATGCCTTCGCCCTGCGAAGTCATCCGTCCTTCCGCAGCCGTCCCGCCGAGGATTGGAAGAACCTCGCCCGCCGCCGCGGCGCGTCCGCGTCGGCCGCGGCGGAGCGTTCGAGGTCGGCGAGGTTGGCGTTGCAGTACCGGCAGCCGATCGTCCGCAGATGGAATTCGAGGTAATCGCCGCGCTGCCGCGCGAGCGTCCCCAGCAGGAAGGCGCCCAATTCGGCGCGGGACGGGCAAGTCAACCGGCTCCGCCGCCAGATTTCCCCGACCGAGTGCAGCCCCTGATCGCGGCGGGCCGAAAGCGCCGCCAACCGCAACCGCAGCGACTCGGAGCCCCGCAGCGCGTTTTCGACGGCCGCCATCTCCTCGATGGCGAGCGCTTCGTCGAGATAGCCGAGCAACTGTTGGTCGATGAAGGCGGGTGCCGACATGGCTAAATCTCCTCCTCCGCTACTTTCACGCCATATCTATCCATTTCACACGCGCAGTTTTGACACGTACAGCCGCCCCACAACGCTTGGCGCCCGTCTCTCGACCTTTGGAAGCGAGGCTGCGGTTCGCCGCACGTCGGGGTAAGGGCATGGGCGAATGGAATCTTCATGCAGACTCCCCCCAGAACTTTTCGTTTTCCCGGACGTCTCGCCACCACGTTCGTCTCTCATGCGTCCGGCCACCATGTCCTTCGACGATCAGCCTCCCGGAATCGACGAACCGCTGTAGTGTCTCCCGGAGCCGATCGTCGTCCAGGTCGTGTGATTCGCGATTCCACTGCACGGCGAAACTCTCTCGACGCAGCAGTCGAGACGGTGCGCCGCCGTCGAACAGGACGTCGAGCAGCAGCAATTCGTCGTCGGTCAGCGTCGTCGCATTCGTGCGTCGTGGAGGTTGCCGCATTGGTTGCTCACTCCGCGACGAAGCCCTCGTATTCCTCGTCTCCCGGTTCGCGGCGGAGGTGGTGCGCGTCGTGGGCGAGGGGGCGTCTCTCTTGTTTCAGCACGTTACCACGGCTTCGATCCGGTTGCCACTGGATGTTCTTCGCATTGCTCGGCCGCCCTGGGCGTTGTGGTCCGCGAAACCGCAAGCGGATGAGCGGACTCGTTCGCGGCTGCTTGCCAGCGGTGGGGCTGGCCGCTAGCATGGGGCCGCGTGATCGGTCCGACCCACATCGAACAGTCAGCCTGAAGGCGAGAAGAAGAGGGAAATCCGCGTGTCCGCACCGAAGGCCCGGCCGTCGCTCGACGAGCTGAAGGAAAAAGCCAAGGTCATCCGCCGCCACATCGTCCGCATGACGACCGCCGCCGGCAGCGGCCACCCCAGCAGCAGCATGTCCGCCGTCGAAGTGGTCACGGCGCTGTACTTCGGCGGGTTCATGAGCTACGACCCCAAGCGGCCCGACTGGAACGAGCGGGACCGCTTCATCCTCAGCAAGGGGCACGCCTGCCCGGTGCTGTACGCCGCGATGGCGGAGGCCGGCTACTTCCCCGCCGACGAGCTGCTCACCCTCCGCAAGCTGGGGAGCCCGCTCGAGGGGCATCCGAACATGCGGCGACTGCCGGGCATCGAGGCCTCGACCGGCTCGCTCGGGCAGGGGCTGTCGCTCGGGGTCGGGCACGCGCTCGCCTGCCGGCTCGACAAGCTCCCCTCCCGCGTGTTCGTGATGATGGGGGACGGCGAAATGGGCGAGGGACAAGTGTGGGAAGCGCTCGCCTCCGCCCACAAGTACCGCTTGAACAACCTGGTCGCGATCATCGACCAGAACGGCTACCAGCAGACCGGTTCGACCAAAGAAGTCCTCGACCTGACCCCGTTCGACAAGAAGGTCGCCGCGTTCGGCTGGCACGTGCAGACGATCGAGGGAAACGACATGGCGGCCGTCGTCGCGGCGCTCGATAAGGCCGTGGCGCACGGCGACGGCCCGGCCCTGATCGTCGCGAAGACGCGGAAGGGGTACGGCATCCTGCCGGTGCTGGAAGAAGAGGGGGACGTGAACTACCACGGCAAGCCGCTCACACCGGAACTGGCGGAGAAGGCGCTGGCGCTATTGAGTTGAGAGTCGAGGGTTGAGAATTGAGAGTCAAGAAGCAACGAGCCGCCCCTGACTGGCCTGCACATCGACCCTCAACTCTCAACCCTCAACCTCAACCCTCAACCCTCAACTCTCAACTCTCAACTCTCAACTCTCAACTCACCATCATGGCAGGCGAAGCACGCACGTTGAAATTGGGCCAGGCCACGCGGGACGCGTTCGGCGACGCGCTCCAGGCGCTCGGCGCGACCCGCCCGGAGATCGTCACCGTCGACGGCGACGTGGGGAACTCGACCCGCACCGAGAAGTTCGCGTTCGCCTACCCCGACCGCGCGTTCAACGTGGGGATCGCGGAAAGCAACCTGGTCGGCGTCGCCGCCGGCCTCGCCGCCGCGGGAAAGACCCCGGTCGTGGCGAGCTTCGCCTGCTTCCTGATGTGCAACGCCTACGACCAGATCCGCATGTCGGTCGCCTTCCCCGGAATGAACGTCAAGCTCGTCGGCTCGCACGCCGGCATTTCGATCGGGGAAGACGGCCCGTCGCAGATGGGGATCGAAGACGTGGCGCTCGCCTGCTCGCTGCCGGGCGTCGCCGTCGTCGTCCCCGCCGACGCCGCCGCGACCAGGGCCGCCACCGCCGCCATGCTCGATCATCAAGGCCCCGTCTACCTTCGACTCGGTCGCGCGAAGGTCCCCGTCATCTACGAGAACGGCTGCGATTTCCGCATCGGCAAGGCGATCCGGCTCCGCGACGGCAAGGACGCGACGATCATCGCCAACGGCCTGATGGTCTCCGCCGCGCTCGAGGCCGCCGACGAGCTGGCGAACTCCGGCATCGAGGTCCGGGTGCTCGACATGCATACGGCCAAGCCGATCGACGAGGAGGCGATCGTCGCCGCCGCGCGCGAGACCGGGCGGATCGTCGTCGCCGAGGAGCACCTCGCGGCGGGGGGGCTGGGCTCGATCGTGGCGTCGGTCGTGACCCGCACGCAGCCCGTCCCCATGGGATACGTCAACCTCGGCGACCGGTACGCCGAGAGCGGCGATCCCGAGGGGTTGCTCGAGAAATACGGTTTGACGTCCGCGGCGATCGCGTCCGCCGTTCGAAAAACGAAAGCTGACGGGTGAACGCGGACGGATGATCGGGTCGGGGCCGTTCGCCGGTCCTTCCCTCATCCGTCGCCGTTCCTCCAGGGACCTTTCCACGCCCGTGATCGAGTATCGCACGTTCCGCAATCCCGATCCGCCGGGGCTGGCGGCCCTGTGGCATGCGTGCCGCCTCGGCCGGGGGGCGATCGACGGCCTGACCCCCGAAATCCTCGACGCGCTCGTCCTCTCGCAGCCGTATTTCGATCCCGCCGGCCTCGTCGTCGCACAAGACGAACAGCAGATCGTCGGGTTCGCGCACGCGGGGTTCGCCGCCGCCGCCGACGAATCGGCCTTGAACCGCGAGTCCGGCGTGATCTGCGCCGCGCTCGTACACCCCGAGCATCGCCGGCGGGGAATCGGCCGCGCGCTCGTCGATCGGGCCGAGGCGTATCTTCGCGAACGCGGCGCGCGAGACGTTCACGCCGGGCCCTCGCCCGGCCGAGACCCGTTTTACGTCGGGCTGTACGGCGGCGTGCGGCCCGTCGGGTTCCTCGAAACCGATCCCGACGCGGGCCCGTTCTTCGAGGCGCTCGGCTACCGGCCCGTCGAGCGGCACGGGGTGTTCGAGCGCGACACGGCCGAGACGCACGATCCGATGCACTTCCGCCTGCTGACGATCCGCCGCAACATGCAGCTCGCCGCCGCCCCCGCCCCGGAGAGCGCCTCGTGGTGGTGGTTCACGCGGCTGGGCCGGCTCGACTCGGCCTGCTTCCTGCTCGTCCCGAAGCAGGGGGGCGATCCGGTCGCGGGCATCACCGCGGTCGGCCTCGAGCTGTACCTTCCCAAGTGGCAAGTCCACGCGGCCGGCGTGACGGAGCTGCAAGTCGCCGCGGAGCATTCCCGCAAGGGGTACGGCCAGGCGCTCGTGCTGGAGGTTTGCCGCCGGCTGCGGCAGGAGGCGATCGGCCGCCTCGCCTCGCACGCCCCGGAGTCGAACGCGGCCGCCGTCTCGCTGCTGCAATCGGTCGGCTTCGAGCGGGTGGACACCGGGCTGGTGTATCGCAGGGCGGATGCGATCCGATGAACCGCGCGGGCCCCCCCCGGATCGCCGTCACGCACGTGCTGCTGCCGGAGGTGGACTGAGGCCGGTGTGCGGCGAAGGCCACGCAACGAGCGAGTATCGGTGCTCGGTATCGAGTATCCAGTTCGTGGCGAAAGCGGACCTGGACCGGAATAAGTCTACGATCCCGCGCATCCTCATTCAGTACTTCCAATTTCGCGACGGCGCGTCATGCCCGCGCAGGCGGGCATCCAGCGGCGGCGCGGATGGCGGGCTGGATTCCCGCCTGCGCGGGAATGACGGAGTCGCGTTCTTGGAAGTACTGTCATTCCATGCGGACCGCGGCGACTATCCACGGGCCGGCGAGTCGTTCTCTCGCGGAGATATCCGATGCGCGTCTTGATCGCGGCATTGGCCTGCGGCGCGGCCGGCGGGCTGTTGTTCCTCGCGCCGCTGTTCGTCGGCGACGTGCCGGAATCGCTCGCTCTCCTGAATCTTCCCGGATCGATGCTCGCCCCGCTCAGAAAATCCCGAACACGCGCTTGAACACGCTCATCAACGGGATCGCGATCAACAGGTACGCCACGATCCACGGGGCGAGGAAGTTGGCCGGGAGCAGCGTCCCCGCGATCGTCACGTCCTTCCACGGCAGGCCGGGGACGAAGCCGAAGGGTTTCACCCGCCGCATCTTGAGTTCCGTCGCCGTCAGGTCCTGGGCATCGGGAAACACGAGTGCCGGGGCGTAGTCGCGGCGGCCGACGATCAACGGGCGCTCGTGGGTCCGCCCGCGATGCCGCAGCGCGAGCGAATAAGGCTCCTCCCGCGCCGCGCCGGCGAGGGTCCACGTCGCCAGGCCATTGAACGAGCCGTCGGGGTTGGGGACGGGATCTCGCTCGATGGGGCGGATCCAGCCGTCGCGGGCCTCCAGCCCTTCCTCCGGCACGAGGTGCGCGACGCGGTCGATCTCGCTCGACGGGAAGTACGCGCGAAACTCGATCTCCTCGTCCGCGCGGGGCGGATGGAACTCGAGCCGGGCGAAGCACCACACGGCGAGCACGGCGATCGGCAGGAGCGAGGCGACGAGCGGGAGGAACTCCGCGTTCATCAGCTTGATCGCCACGAGTCCGTTCGCGTCGCGGTGCCGCTTGACCCGCGCCCGGTCCTTGTCGCGCTTCGCCTCGCGGAGCAGCTCCTTCAGTCGGCGCTTGTCCGCCTGGCAGCGGCGGAGCAGGTCCTGGTTCGTGGTCCCCACGCGGACGAAGGCCAGGATCGCCCCGGTCCCGACCGCGACGAACAACAGCACCACATCCACCGGCAGCGCCAGCAGCCAGTCGAACACGGGCGCCCCGATCGCGAGGCCGATTTTGTTGAGCAGATCGAGCATGTGCGGGTCGATGGTTGAAGGTCGAAGGTTGATGGTCGGAACCTGATTCCTGACAGCTGACAGCTGACAGCTGACAGCTGACCGCTCACCTCAGTCCAGAATCGTAATCACTCCATGATTCCCGTCGATGCGGAGGCGGGCGCCGTCGGGGACCATCCGCATGGCGTCGGGGCAGGCGATCGCCGGCAGGCCGAAGTCGCGGGCGGTGATCGCCCCGTGCGACAGCGCGCCCCCCCGCTCGACGACGAGTCCCTTGATGTTCACGAACAGGGCGGTCCAGCCGGGGTCGGTCGAGGGGCAGATCAGGATCGCGTCCGGGCCGAGGTCCCCCGCCTCGTTCGGGTCGAACACGTGCCGCGCGGTCCCTTGCGCCACGCCCGCCGACAGGATGTGCCCGCTGATTTCGCGCGCCGCGGCGATCTCGCGGCGAAGTCCGAGCCGGTCCAACTCTTCCGTATCGACGACCTGCGGATGGTCGAGCCGTTGGGCCGACTGCCAGCGGACCTTCCGCTCGGCGATCGCCCGCGTCAGCGATTCCCGCTCGCCTTCGAATCGCTCGAGCTCGTCGATCCGGAGGAAGAACACGTCGCGGCCCAGGTCCCAGCGGCGGGCGAGTTCGACGATCGCGAGGCGGACCGTCTCGTAGCCGGTCATCAGCCAGTGCTTGCCGACCTCGCGGTAGGGGAGCAGCGTCTGCGCCTCGCGCATCGACTCCTCGATTTCCTCGCGGAAACTGCCGCCTCCCCAGTGGGCGAGCGTCTCGGGGAGCTTCCGCTCGGCGACCAACCGCTTCTCGCGGTTCGCCGCGTGCCGGGCCTCGGGAGAAGGGACCGCCGTGCGGCGATACATCGCGAGCAGATTGTCGAGATAGCTCGGGTCCTCGCGCCAGCGGGGGTTGGCCAGCTCCATTTCGCCGACGGCGCGGTGGCCGTAGGAATCGAGGAATTGGTCGAGCGTCGCCTGCTCGGCGGCGACGCGGGCGAGGAGGATGTTCTGCTCCATCGTCGTGTCGCCGTCGAGACCGGAGGTCAACTCCGCCACCAGCTCCTGCCCCTGTTGCTCGCCGAGCAGGAGCACGAGCTTCGCTTCGAGGGCCGCCCGCGCCACGCCGCCGAAGAACCCCGGCTTGAGCGATTGGCCTCCGAACTCGTCGAGCACTTTCGCGATTCGCTCGTGCAGCTCGGCGATCACCTCGCCGGTCGAAAGCGGGGCGAGATCCATCCGCCGTTTCTCCGCTACGTACGCGCGGAACGGCGCCAGCGCGGCCTCGAAGTCCGCGACCGCCTTCCGCCGCGCCCGCTTCATCCGCCGCGACGACTTGAGCATCGTCCACACGTTTCGCGGCAGCCGGAGCAGAAACGTCGCGTCCGCGCGGTTCGCGTCGAACTTGTCGGGGGCGGCGTCGAGCAGCGCGGGATCGGCCACGACCGCGTCGAGGTCGTAGGCCAGCGGCATCCCCTCCCAGAACAGGGCCGCCACGCGGTCCGGGTCGGCGAAGATCCGGCCGCAGATCAACTCGAGGAACCCGTCGTGGCGGACCTCTTCGCTGGGGCGATAGCCGAAGTCCTGGTACATCCGCCCGAACCCGCCGTCGCCGCGCATGAACCCGCGGACGATGTCCCACGTCAGCGGCATCGGGGCGGCGAGCGTTTCCGAGAGGTTGTGGACGACCCACACCTTCCGCTTGCCGGCGGCGAGCGCGCGGAGCCGTTCGATCTCGGCCCGCCGGCCGACCTCGACGTCGCGGGCGATATCCAGCCCGCGGATGGGGCGCGACTGGAGAAGCGCGAGCCGGCCGTTCGCCCGGCCCCATTCGATGTCGACGGGGTGCCCGAAGAACTCCTCGACCCGCTGCGCGAGCCGGGCCAGCTCATCGAGCTGCCCGTCGTCGAGCGACGGCGCGGGATGCCCGTTCCCCTGTGCGACCGAGCCGAGCGAGACCGACTTCTTCGCCCGCGTGCGGCAATCGAGGATGAACGTGTCGGGCGTGACCGCGCCGGAGACGACCGCCTCCCCCAGCCCGTAGGACGACTCGACGACCATCTCGTCGCCGAGCGGATTGTTCGGGTTGCGGGTGAAGACGATCCCCGACAACTCCGAAGGGAACATCGACTGCACAGTGACCGCGGTGCCGTGGAGGCCGCGGATGTCGTGGTGCCTGCGGTACACGCAAGCCCGGTCGCTGTTCCACGAGTCGAACACGGCGTTCACGCATTCGACCAGCGCGTCCCACGGGTCGAGTGGGAACGCGCGGCCGGTCTTCTCTTCGTACAGCCGGCGGAAGGCGTCCCACTTCTCGCGATGCGCCTCTGGGCCGAGCCGCCGCTCGACTTCGACGAACGGCGCATCGGGAAGGTTCGCGACGGTGCGGGCGAACGAGCGGGTGAACTCGGCGTAGTCCTCCCAGGCGCGAATGGGATCATGGGCCGCGTCCGCCAGCGCGGGAGACAGGCCGCAGTTGAGGAGCGTGTCCATCATGCCGGGCATCGAGACGGCGGCCCCGGAACGGACGGAGACGAGGAGTGGACGGTGGACAGTGGACAGTGGACGGTCGGTGCGATTCGGAGACTGTCCACCGTCCACCGTCCACTGACCACTCGCCGCCCCATACCGTTGCCCCGTCGCCTGTTCGATTCGCGCGAGTCCCGCGCGCATCTCTGCCTCGAGGCCGTCGGGCCAGCGGCGACCGGCGGCGAGGAACTCCCGGCAGCACTCCGCCGAAATGGTGAACCCCGGCGGGACGGGCAGCCCCGCGCGGCTCATCGCCGCCAAGCTCGCCCCCTTGCCTCCCAGGATCTCCTTTTGCGCGGGGTCGCCGTCGGAGAGGCCGTCGCCGAAGTAGAACACGCGGGGGCAATCAGTGGTTAGTGGGTAGTGGGTAGTGGGTAGAACCGCCATGACCGGCTGCTCCTGTTCCTTTTCCGTCGAACGATTGAATCACCACATTACCGATCCGACTATCGCAATTCAGAGGGCTTCCTGTCGGTCGCCCCGGAGGGGCGCGGGAATGTAGCCACGGGTGGAG
>JBBDNU010000115.1:0-22518 GCA_040877365.1 Planctomycetales bacterium | reverse complement strand
TGGTCAGCGCCTGGGCGGTCGAGTGCGGGGTCTCGCTGGCGCAGTTGGCCACGCAATCGCTCGTTGGCGTAGAGGCGAGGTCGATACGATCGCCTTGGCCGAGCAGGTCGATCGATACGCGCGGGGTTCGGTGAAGCGCCGCTTGGACCAGCGATATGAGACGGCCAGCATCCTTCATATGAACGTGGCCCAGGCCATCGTGCGGGGCATACTGCGGGCGGAAGAAGTCATGTCCGCTGGAGCGCGGCGGAGTTTCCGGGCGGCGCACAGCAAGCAGACCCACATTTGCGGCACGACCTCCAGCGCGGGGCGTTCTGGGGACGTGCGCGCCGCCGACCTCAATTGCAACAGTCTGACGGCCACAACGCACATCAGCCCCACCATCGGTTCCAGTCGCTCCGTGGTTTGGAGCTGCCGCTGCGTCACCCGGCAGCCGGTCTTGATCCCCTTGTGCCATTCTTCGATGACCCACCGGTTTTCGTAGTGTCCAACGACTCCCACCGCGTCGTCGAAGCCATTCACCGGCAGCGACGTGTAGAGCACCCACTCCAGCGGTTCGACACCGGAGGGCGGGTCGATTTCCCGCACGTGCGCCACCCGCATCGCGATCGGGCCGCTCGCGTGCGCTTTCACATAGGGACTCTTCTGCTTGGGGAGAGGGATCCGGACCTCGCCGAAGGAAACGGCCAGCTTCGCGGTTCGCGCCGCCTGACCGGGACGGGCCCGCAACTTCAACGCCAAGGCGCCGCTCGGCGAAAGCGTGTCCAAATGGGCCCGCAAAGTCAGCTCGCGCCCCTGCGGATCCAGAACCTTGCGGTGCAGTTGCGAACTCCGCACCACCCAGTCCACCCGGTTCTGCTGCAAGTGCACGAACAACTCGAAATTGTCCCCTCCGCGGTCGCACACGTGAATCCACTGCGTTTGCTCCGGCGGCAAACCGACCCGGTCGCACACCTCGCACCAGATTTCCGATTCTCGCTCCCGCGCGAGACGCTGCGTGGCGTTCTCCTTCGCGGGCGCTTCCTTTCGATAGTGAATCTTCTGCCCCAGACAGCCAGTGACTTCCTCCGACTCGGCATCGACCAACAGCGCCGAATGCAGCAAGAACCCGCTTCCGCCCCCGTTGCCCGTCGGTCCCAGCCCCTCGATTCCCCGCTGAATGCCGAAGTCCAATTCGGTCGTGTCGCACAAGACCAGCCCCACGGCGGGCGAATGCGCCCGGCTGTGCTCCCAATGCGGCCGCACCACGGCCTCGAAGGTGACGTCCTCGGCATCGAACAGGCGATAAACCCCCTTCAGATCCCCCCACGAGGCGGCCTGCTCGGGAAAGCTGCCGGACGGATTCTCGGCCACTTGGGCAGCCACCGTGAGCAACCGTTTCGTGCGTCGCTGATCGCCCAACTCACACTCCCCAAACTGCTCGTGGGTCCAACGCTGGGTATCGGCTGTGGACGCGTCCATGTCCGGCCCCTCCTTGGAATCAGCGCCGCGGGCTCAGCCCCGGCTTGAAGTCGTCACGCCGTCGCGGCCTCCCTTTGGCCGACCACCAGTCCCACTTTGTACGTGAATTCCGCCCCGACGTGCACCCGAGATGTGGGTAAGGACAAGGCATGAATGCCGGCTAATAAAACGGGACTTTCACGGCCAGTGGTTCTTGCCGCGCCCCCAGTGCCGGTCGGTTCGCGAGGCGTGCGCCCCGAATCCTGCAAGTCGTTCTTTCGCAAGTCGAGCAGGGGTTGTCGCATCCCGGCCGAGTGGTTGCTTATAATGCGCTGGGCATACGGCGGCGTTCGCCACGCCGGAAAAGGGATCCCTCGATGTCTTCTTTGGACCAGTTTCGGCACCTGCTCGTGCCGGTCGACTTCAGCGAGGAGGACGAGCCGCTCTTGCGGCTGGTCCTCGGCTTGGTGGAGCGTCCGCGGGTGACGCTGCTGCACGTCGTCGAGGCGATTGAGGCCGAGGCGGACGACGATCTCGACGAATTCTATGGGATGCTGCACGCGAACGCCGAGCGGAAGATCGACGAACTGGGAGCGCGGTTCCGCACGGCGGGTTTCGAGGTGGTGGAAGAGGTCCGCGTGGGTCGGCGGGCGGGGGAGATCATCCGTTTCTCTGCCGCCGTGGAGTGCGACCTGATCGTAATGCGCTCGCGGGGCGTCGATTTGGCCCGCCCCGAGGAGGCATTCCGAGCGCTGGCGCACCAGGTGATGGCCCTGTGCCCCTGCCCGGTGCTGGTGCTGAAGTAGGCAGTCGGCAGGTTCCAGTACCCAGTACGGAGTACTCGGTACTCATCACCCTCCTCTCAACTCTCGACTCTTCGACCATGAAGTGCCCCTACTGCCGTCACGACGAGACGAAGGTAATCGACTCGCGGGTGAGCCAGGAGTTCGCGATCCGCCGCCGCCGCGAGTGCTTGAAGTGCGAACGGCGGTTCACGACGTACGAGAAGATCGAGGAGTCGCCGGTCAAGGTCATCAAGAAGGACGGGACGCGGGTCCCGTTCGACCGCGAGAAGATTCGGGCCGGCCTCGAGAAGGCGTGCTACAAGCGGCCGATCAGCGAGGACCAGATCGAGACGATTATCTGCGACGTCGAAGCGGAGGTTTACGAGAGCTTCGATCGCGAGGTTCCCTCGCGCGAGATCGGGGAAAAGGTGATCGAGGCGCTGCGGAAGCTCGACCAGGTGGCCTACGTCCGGTTCGCCTCGGTCTACCGTGACTTCAAAGACGTCAGCGATTTCGTGGAAGAACTGGGGCCGATGCTGAGTGCGAGACGCACTTTGTGATTTCTGTCCGTTTCAGGCTGCGTGTTTTGCGTAGGCTCGGCAGCCGGTGTGGCGGTCGGCTCTGCTTGGAGCGGGGAAGTTCGTCGCACGCAGTGGAACCCCGCTGCGCCTCACATTCGGAAAATGCGGTAAAGTCTTCCCAGCCGATCAGCCGATGACGGCTGTTGGGGCGGATGAAACGACATCGCCGTTCCGAGATCGCCGCGAAGGCGTTCCCGAGGAGCGATGCTGGCCGCCCTCTGGTTGGTCACGCGAGAACGGGGCACGGACCGAGGAATGTGGTGCGCTCATCGAACCTCTCTGCGCGGCCGGGTCGCGCGATCGGCCGCCTGGCAGCCGTCGTCGCCATGCTCGGCGGTTGCCGGTCGGCGGAGGCGATTCGCGATCCGGAGTACCTGCCGCTGGCCATGACGCCGGCGGTGGCGCACGCTTCTTACGAGACGGTCGCCGCAGCTGTGATGCCGGAGCACCCGGACCTGGCGGGGGAGCATGGCGTCGATGAGTACGTGCGGTACGCCCTGCTTCAGAACCCGCAGATCCAGGCCCGCCGGAAACGGGTGGAGGCCGCGGCGCTGCGTGTTCCTCAGGCCGCGAGCCTGAAGGATCCGGAAGTGGCGGTGATGGGTTATCCGTTCTTCCCCAACGTGCCGCAGACGGCGTCGGGACGAATGACGGTCGACGTGGTCGTTTCGCAGGAAGTCCCCTGGCACGGCAAGTTGCGGACCCGCGCCGAGGCGGCCGAGTCCGAGGCGGACATGGCCCGCGCCGAACTGGTGGCCGAGGAGCTGGAGGTCGTCGAGCAGGTCAAGCGGTCCTACTACGAGCTGTACTTCATTCAGCGCTCGCTCGAGATCACGGAGGAAAGCCGCGCGCTCGCGGTCGATTTGAGCCGCATCGCCGAGATCCGCTATCGCACGGCGCAGGTCAGCCAGCAGGATTTGCTGCGGGCGGAACTGGAAGTCGCGGAGGTCGACGCCGAGCTGGTGCGTCTGCGACAGGAATTGCAGTCGGCACAGGCGCGACTGGCCCGCTTGCTGCACGTCTCGCCCGAGACCGCCGTGCGGGCGACGGCGAACCTGCCGCACGAGGAGATCCCCCGCGACTTGCAACTGCTCTACGAGCGGGCGATCGCCGCCCGGCCCGAGCTGCACGTCCAGTTGAACGAGGTGCGGCGCGAGCGGTTCGCCGCGGACCTGGCCCGGCTCGATTACTACCCGGACCTGAAATTCAGCTTCGGCTGGGGACAGATGACTACGCACAAGGCAATGGCCCCGACGGCCGACGGCATCGACAACCTGAGCGTCGGGGTCATGGCCAACATCCCGGTCTACCGCAAGCGGCTGGACGCGGCCGTCCGCGAGGCCGAGGCCAAGGCCGTGGCCAGCGCCCGCGAGTACGAGGGCTTGCGCGACCGGACCCAGGAAGAGATCAAGGACCAGTTCGCCCAGGCCGGCGCGCAGCAGGAGCTGCTCGAGCTGTTCCGCGCGAACATCGTCCCCAAGGCGGACCAGACGCTGCGGGTGTCGATCACGGCCTATGAGACCGGAAAAGTGGACTTCCTGCAGATCATCGACAACTGGCGGCAACTGCTGCGGTATCGGATTGCGCAGGAAAAACAGGAAGCGCAGCTCCGGCAGTCGCTTGCCGCGCTGGAACGCCTGGTGGGCGGGATGTTGCCCACGGCCCCGCTCCCGCCGCCGGCGCCTGCGCCGCCGGCCGGTCCCGAACCGGCCCCGCCCGAGCCGCCGAGGCTCCCGGCGCAAGACCAACCCCTCGACGCGATCGAAAACGAATGACGGTAGTTCCAAGAACGCGACTCCGTCATTCCCGCGCAGTGCCGGCCCCCAGCGACGGCGGGGGCGGGCATCCAGCCGGTCGTCCACGCCGCCGCTGGATGCCCGCCTGCGCGGGCATCACGCGCCTTCGCGAACTGGGGAAGTACTGAATGAGGTCGCCGAACATGCCGCCGATCATCAATCTGGACACGCGACGGTCGTCGCGCGCAATTGGTGCGCTGGCACTGACGGCGCTGCTGGCCGCCGGCGGCTGCGCCCCGCAGTATCACTGGTATCGCGGCGGCGGATGCTGCGTCGGCTACGGCTATTGCCCGCCGGCGCCGCTCCCGTACACGTCCTATAGCGGCTGTCCGACTCCGGTCGCGAGCGGCTACGCCTGGCGGCAGCCGATGGGCGCGATTGCGACCATCCCCGCCGCGGATGCGGGCGTCCCGGATGCCGCTCTGGAACCGGACGGGGACCGAGCGCCATCGGAATCGCCTTGACCGAAATATGCCCAGGGCCGATAATTCAATGTTGGTTCCGTGTCCCGACGGATTCTCGCTCTCAATGTTCGCCATCCCGCTGATCTCCCGAACCACGTCGCTCCTGACGGCCATCGGCCTCATGGTCGGGACGCTGACGGCATCTGGGGGCGCGGTGGCCGGGTGCGGGAATTCGGTCGGTGCTTCTTCTGCCCAGGCTTCGGGCGCTGTCTGCTCTGCCTGCTGCCGGGGAACGACAAGCACGGAACCGGCGCAGCATGCCTGCTGCCAGACCGCCGCCGGCAAGTGTTCGCACTCGTCGTGTTGCGCGAAGTCCGGTTCCGCGAGCGATGGTTGCCATGCGCCGTGCCTCTGCCGGCACGATGCGCCCCAGCCGGCGCCGGAGTCGAACGGCCGAACCGTGGTCGAACGCGGGCAGTTGGGCGGCGCGCCTGCCGCGGCAGCCATTGCGGCGGTGCGGCCGGAACTCGAGTCTCTTCGCCCGGCTTCGCAGGCGGAGCGCCCGGTGCACTCCCGGCCGGTGCAAGTGCTGTTCTGCACCTGGCTGACGTAGACCGTCCCCTCGCGCGGATGGTCCGTCTCCGCCTTGGCCGCCGGTGAGGTGGCCGGGGCTAATCAGGTGCCTTCGCCGTGCCCCGGCGACTCGCGGCCAGCAAGTCGGGTGGGCTGTGCCCACCAATGCTTGCCGTGGACACGTCGAATCGGTGGGCACAGCCCACCCTGCTCACGCACGGCGCAATCCTTCGAACCCGTGGATCAATGCTGCCATGATCGATAACAAGACCAACTTGCCGAACGAAGATCCCGAATCGCGTTCGGTGCCGGATCCGGCGGTCGAAACGCACGATTCGGAGATGCCAGCGCCCCGTCCGAGCCGCTGGCGGGCCGTGAGGTTCGCCGTCAAGGCGGTCGAGATCCGCCTGCGGTTCATCGCGGTGCTGGTGGGGATCGGGCTGGTGATCGGCTACTGGGACACGATCCGCAACCATTGGGACAAGTGGACGCGGCCCGAGAGTTCCGCGGCCGAACTCAGCCCGGACAGCGAGTTCTACTGCCCGATGCACCCCAACGTGGTTCGACCGGGATTGGAGCCGAATGGCGCGATCCCGGGCTGCCCGATCTGCGGGATGCCGCTTTCCAAGCGGAAGAAGGGGGAAGCTCCCGAACTGCCCGCGGGGGTGACGGGCCGGGTGCATCTTTCGCCGGAACGGGTGCGGATGGCGGGCATCGCGACGGTCCCGATCTCCTATCGCCCGTTGGAAAAGCAGATCCGCACGGTGGGCCACGTCGCCTACGACGAGAGCCGGCTGTCGCAGATCGTCACCCGCTTCGGAGGCTATATCGAGGAACTGTACGTCGATAAGACCTACGCCATGGTGAAGAAGGACGAGCCGCTGGCCAGGATCTACAGCCCCGAGCTGTACGCGGCCGCCGAGGAGTTCCGCATCGCCCACGAGAGCGGCTCGCGCGTATTGATCGACAGCTCGCACCAGAAGCTGCGGCTGTTGGGGATCAGCGAGAAGGAGATCGGGACGTTTCACGGGCGAGGCAAGGCCGACGCGACGATCGCGGTCCGCTCGCCGCGGGCCGGGCAGGTCATCCGCAAGCACGTCGTCGACGGCTCGCGGATCGAAACGGGGATGAGCCTGTTCGAGGTGGCCGACCTGTCAGTCGTGTGGATCGAGGCGGAGGTCTACGAGAAGGACGTGCCCTTCCTGCGGACCGATCAGCCGGTCGAGGCGACCGTCGAATCGCTTCCCGGCCGGGTGTTCCCCGGCAAAGTGTCGCTCGTCTATCCCGAGGTGAGCCGGCAGACGCGCACGGTCCGCGTGCGGTTCGTGCTGCAGAACGAAAGCCTCGAGCTGCGTCCGGGGATGTACGCGACGGTGACGATCGCCGCGCCCGTTTCCGAGCTGGAGCCGTTCCGCTCGCAAATCGCGGCGCGGCAGGTGAAGACCGGCGCCACGGATGCCGAGTTGATCGCCGCCCAGCAGCGTTGCCCCGTCACCGGAGCGCCGCTGGGAAGCATGGGGGCGCCGGTCAAGCAGGCGCTCGACACGGCCAGCCTGTTCCTCTGCTGCCAGGGGTGCATCGACGACCTGAAAGCATCGCCCGACGAATTCCTGGCGAAGATCGCGCCGCCCCCCACGGACGCCGTGCTGACGGTCCCGGAGCGGGCGGTGATCGACACCGGCGCGCAACAGGTAGTGTACGTCGAACGGGAAGCCGGAACGTTCGAGGGGGTCGAAGTCAAGCTGGGGCCGCGGACCGGCGACGTCTATCCCGTTCTGAGCGGTCTGCTTCCCGGCGACCGCGTGGCGGCGGCCGGGGCGTTCCTGATCGACGCCGAGACGCGGCTCAACCCGGCGGCGGCCTCCGCCTACTTCGGCGCCAGCGGCGGCCCGAATGGCGGAGAATCGGCCCCCGCGCCGCGGCGGTCGGACGAGAGCCCGGCGCCGGCCGCGCCGGGCGACGGCGGTTCCCACCAGCTCACGTCGAAGGAGCGACAAGAGGTGGACAAGCTCCCATTGGCCGATCGGAAGCGGGCCCTTGACCAACTCGTCTGCCCGGTGACGGACCTGCACCTGGGTTCGATGGGGGTCCCGATCAAGGTCGCCGTCGGCGCGGAGACGGTCTTCATCTGCTGCGCGGGCTGCAAGGACAGACTTCTGGCCGAACCGCAGAAGTACCTCGCGAAACTGAAGACCGTCGCCCAGGACCATGTCCACTAAACGAGCTCCCGGCGCGGAGCCGGCCCGGCCATGATCGAACGCATCATCGCCTACTCGGTGCGCAACCCGGCGCTGATCATCGTCGCGGCGCTCGCGTTGGCGGGCTGGGGAATCCACTCGGTGCTCAACACGCCGGTGGACGCGATCCCCGACCTGTCCGAGAACCAGGTGATCGTGTTCGCCGACTGGCCGGGGCGGAGCCCCCAGGAGGTCGAGGACCAGGTGACCTACCCGTTGTCGGTCAACCTGCAGGGGCTGGCGGGCGTGAAGGACGTGCGGGCCACCTCCGACTTCGGGTTCTCGATGATCAACATCATCTTCGAGGACGACGTCGGGTTCTACTTCGCCCGCGAGCGGGTGCTCGAACGACTGTCGATCGCGGCCACGTTCCTGCCGCAGGACGTCGCGCCGTATCTCGCCCCGGATGCGACCGCGCTCGGGCAAATCTTCTGGTACACGGTGGAAGGCGAAGGGCAGAACCTGGGCCGGCTGCGGGCCATCCAGGACTGGTTCGTCCGCTATCAGCTCTACAGCGTGCCGGGGGTGGCGGAGGTCGCGTCCGTCGGCGGGATGCCGATCGAGTACCAGATCGACGTGGATCCCAACAAGCTGCGGGCCTACGGGATCACGCTGGGCGAGTTGTATTCGGCCGTGGCCCGGTCGAATTCCGCCGTGGGGGGACGCGTCGTTCAGAAGGCGCGGGCCGAGTATCTCGTCCGCAGCGTGGGCTGGATTGCCTCGACCCGCGACGTCGAGCAGACGGTCGTCAAGTCGGTGGACGGCACGCCGATCTACGTCTCGAACGTCGCCACGGTGCAGCTCGGGCCCACTCTGCGGCGCGGCGTCCTGGAAAAGGACGGCAGCGAAGCGGTGGGGGGCGTGGTCATCATGCGCTACGGCGAGAACCCGCTGGAGGTCACCCGCCGGATCAAGGACAAGATCGCGCAGCTCCAGCCGGGGCTTCCCGAAGGCGTGCGGATCGTGCCGTTTTACGAGCGGACGCGGTTGATCGAAAGCGCCATCGACACCGTGACCGGCGTCCTCCGCGAGGAGATGATCATCGCCAGCCTCGCGGTGCTCCTGATCCTGTGGCACCTGCGGAGCGCCTTGGTCATCTGCATCACGCTGCCGATGGCCGTCCTCGTTTCGTTCATCCTGATGCGGCTGTTCGGCATGCCGTCGAACATCATGTCGCTGTCGGGGATCGCGATCTCGATCGGCGTGCTGGTGGATTCCGCGATCGTGATGGTGGAAAACGCCACGCATCACCTGCAGCGGAAGTTCGGCGAGCAGAAGGTCGTCGGCGACACGCGGGAGATGGTGCTGCCGGCGCTCCAGACGGTCGGCCGGCCGATCTTCTTCTCGGTGATGATCATGCTCATCAGCTTCGTGCCGGTGTTCGCGCTGGGGGGGATGGAAGGGCGGATGTTCCACCCGCTGGCGTTCACCAAGACGTTCGCGATGCTGGGGGTGTCGATCCTGGCGATCACGCTGGTGCCGGCGCTGATTCCGCTGTTGGTCCGCGGCCGGCTGAGGCACGAGGAGGAAAGCTGGATCGTCCGCAGCGTGATCGAGATCTATCGGCCCGTGCTGCGGTTCCTGCTGGACCATCCCTGGCCGATCGTGTGGCTGACGGGACTCATTTTCATCCTCGGCGCCGTGCCGTGGGGCATCGACCTCTTGTTCCGCTTCGTCGTCGGCGGCGTGCTGGCGGCGATGCTGTGGGCGGCGTGGCGGGAGGAGAGCTGGAGGCAGCGCGGGTGGGCCGCGGCAATGGCGGTCGGCCTCCTGGCGGTCGCCCTGCTGGCCGATCAGCACATGCGGCGGCTGGGGCGCGAGTTCATGCCCCCACTGGATGAAGGCTCGATCCTCGACATGCCAGTCACCGTGCCGCGGGCCTCCGTCACGCAGGCCTCGGACGATCTGAAGGCCCGCAACGCGCTGTTGCGGATGTTCCCGGAGGTCGAGCAGGTGGTCGGCAAGGCGGGCCGGGCCGAGACCCCTACCGATCCCGCGCCGC
Source organism: Planctomycetales bacterium (assembly GCA_040877365.1). Classification (GTDB taxonomy): domain Bacteria; phylum Planctomycetota; class Planctomycetia; order Planctomycetales; family Planctomycetaceae; genus JBBDNT01. The sequence continues at coordinate 12,700 of JBBDNU010000115.1, read as the reverse complement.
TCGACATGGTGGAGACGGTCATCAACCTCCGCCCCCGCGAGCACTGGCCGAAGCGGGAACTCCGCTACGACGACGCTTTAGCCGAGACCGGCGCCGTGCTCGACGCCCTGGTCGAGCGCGGCCGCGTGAAACCGCTGGACGACCCGAACCAGCGGCGGGAAGTCATCAACGACGCCACGATGCACGCCGTCGCCGCCTTCGACGAGACGCTGCGGAAGCAGGCGCTCGCGCAGTACCTGGCGTTCGAGCACGACCTGGCCCCGCAGTTGACGCAGTTCGGCGTGAAGGAGACGGTGCGCCTGCTGCGCGGTTCCGGCCGACTCGACCGCGAGCCGGACGACGCCGAACTGCGGGAGATCGCCGAGAACCTGGCCGAGAGATTCGGGCCGCGACTGGTCGATTCCCCCGACATCGTCGTGGCGACGCAACTGGCCCGCAGCGCCGCCGCCCGGCTCGCCGAAGTCGGGATCGTCGAGCCGTCCCCGGATCTCCTCGCGCTCCGCGGCAACCGGGTGAGCGAACTCTGGCGGCAGGCCGCGGAGGTGCTGGGGGCCGAGAAGGAGACGTTCTTCAGCCGATTGCTGAAGTCCGTCGAAGGCGAGCGGCATCGGCTGTGGAGCGAGCGGGTCCGGCGGTTGAACTGGGAGTTGTTCGATCAGGCCGTGCCGCTCTACATCGATCAGGCGGTCGTGCAGCTCGAACGCCGCACGCAGGAGGCGGAGCTGCTCGCACAGGAGTTGAACGCAGCGGAGCGCAGCGAACTGCGGGAGGGCCTGCGGCCGGCGTTCGCCGAGCGGCTGTTCCTGTGGCAGAAGACGAAGGACAGTCTACTCAAGGAGCTGGACACCGCGGCGCAGTTTCCCGGCTGGGGAAACATCTGGACGCAGCCGATCATCAACCGCATCGACATGCTCGCCACCGGCGTGCGGACGATGCTCGGCGTGAAGGTCTACGGCGACGATCTGAATCGGATTCAGGACGTCTCGGAACGCATCGCCGCCGTGCTCAAGAAGGTCCCCGGCGCGGCCGACGTGTTCCCGGACCAGATCGTGGGGGAGGGCTATCTGGAGATCGACATCGACCGCGAGAAGGCCGCCCGGTATGGAGTCAACGTGGGAGACGTGCAGGACGTGGTCGAGGCGGCCCTGGGCGGCAAGGTGATCACGACGACCGTCGAAGGCCGGGAGCGGTTCCCCGTCCGCCTCCGCTACGCCCGCGCCTTCCGCGAGGACGAGGAGTCGGTGCGGGACCTGCTGGTGTCGGCCATGAACGGCGATCAGCGAATGGCGAACGGCGAACCGGCGGTGCCGCTGCAAGTCCCCCTGTCGCAGCTCGCCGACGTGCGGATCGTCGAAGGCCCCTCGATGATCAAGAGCGAAAACGGTCTCTTGCGGGCCTACGTGCAACTCAACGTGCGGGACCGGGACATCGTGGGCTTCGTCGAGGAGGCGCAGCGCGCGGTCGCGGAACAGGTCGCGATGCCGCCGGGCATGTACGTCGAGTGGAGCGGGCAGTTCGAGCACCAGGTCCGCGCCCGCAAAACGCTGTCGGTGATCGTGCCGATCGTGATCGTGATCATTTTCGTGATCCTGTACGTCACCTACCACGATCTGGCCGACGCCTCGCTGATGATGCTCGCCGTGCCCGGCGCCGTGGCTGGCGGCGTGCTGTTCCAGTACCTGTTCGGGTTCAACTTCAGCGTGGCGGTGTGGGTGGGCTTCATCGCCTGCTTCGGACTGGCGACGGAGACCGGCGTCGTGATGCTGGTCTATCTGCGGGAGGCCGTCGCCGAGCGCGGCGGGCTGGAGAACATCTCGCTTCCCGAACTGAGGCAGGCGGTGATCGACGGGGCGGTGCACCGCCTGCGTCCGAAGCTGCTGACCGAGGGGACCACGATCATCGGACTGGCGCCGATGCTGTGGGCGACCGGGACGGGGGCCGAGATCATGCAGCCGATGGCCGCCCCGGTGCTGGGAGGCATCCTCGTCGCGGACGAAGTGATCGACCTGCTCCTGCCGGTCCTGTTCTACCTCGTCCGCCGCCGGCGGTGGCTGAAACTGCATGCGGAGCGTGCCGACGTCGTGGCGCCGGCCGCCGCCCCGCCAACGACGCATGCTTTCACGACTCTGCCATAGGAGTTGATCTCAGCATGGAATGCGAACCGCGAATCGCCTACTTCTCGATGGAAATCGCCCTGGATCCGCGGGTGCCGACGTATGCCGGCGGACTCGGGGTGCTCGCCGGCGACACGATCCGGGCGGCCGCGGACCTGAAGGTCCCGCTGGTCGCCGTGTCGCTCGCGCATCGCAAGGGATACTTCCGCCAGCGTCTCGATGCGAGCGGGCGTCAGAGCGAAGAGCCGGCGGAGTGGGAACCGGCCGAGCACCTGTCCGAAGTGCCGGCGCGGGTCGCGGTCACGATCGAGGGACGGACGGTCCGGCTGCGAGCCTGGCGGTATTGCGTGGCGGGCATCGGCGGCGCCTCGGTGCCGGTCTATCTGCTCGACGCCGACCTGCCGGAAAACAGCGATTGGGACCGCGAACTGACGCATTACCTCTATGGCGGCGACTCGCATTACAGGCTGTGCCAGGAGGTGGTTCTCGGGATCGGCGGGGTGCGAATGCTGCGGGCCCTGGGCCACCACGACATCTCTCGATTTCACATGAACGAAGGGCATGCCGCCCTGCTGACGCTGCAACTCCTGGACGAGCGGGCCGCCGCGCAGGGCCGGATCAGGCCGAACCTCCAAGACGTCGCCGCCGTCCACGATCGCTGCATCTTCACGACGCACACTCCCGTCGCGGCGGGGCACGATCAGTTCACGATGGATCTCGTCCGGCGAGTTCTTGGCCGCCGCGACGTCTACGAGATGAAGGACGTCTTCTGCTGTGAAGGCGTGCTGAACATGACGTTCCTGGCGATGAACCTGAGCCACTTCATCAACGGCGTCGCGAAGCGTCACGGCGAGGTCTCGCAGCACATGTTCGGCCGATACCAGATCGACTCGATCACGAACGGGGTCCACGCGGGGACATGGGTCTCGCGGTCCTTTCAGAAGCTGTACGACCGGTTCATTCCGGGGTGGCGCGCGGACAACTTCGGACTCAGGTATGCGGTCGCGATCCCCACGGACGCGATCTGGAACTCCCACCAGGCCGCCAAGCAGGAACTGGTGGAGTTCGTGAACCGAGCGACGCACTCCGCTCTCGACGAAGACCGCCTGACGCTGGGGTTCGCCCGGCGAGCCACAGCCTACAAGCGCCCCGACCTGCTGTTCCGCGACGTCGAGCGCCTGCGGCGAATCTCCCGAGAGGTCGGGCCGATCCAGGTCGTCTACGGCGGGAAGGCGCATCCGCGCGACGAGGGAGGCAAGGAGTTGATCCGCCGCATCTTCGACGCCCGCAACTCGCTGGGTGAGGATGTCCCCGTGGCCTACGTCGAAAACTACGATCTGGAGGCGGCACGGCTGCTGACGGCGGGCGTCGACGTGTGGCTCAACACGCCCGAGCCTCCCCTGGAGGCCTCGGGCACGAGCGGCATGAAGGCGGCGCTCAACGGGGTCCCTTCGCTGAGTGTCCTCGACGGGTGGTGGATCGAAGGCTGCATCGAGGGCATCACCGGATGGGCGATCGGCCCCGACGGGCGCGGCCATTCCGCGACGGATGACGGAGCCGCCGACGCAGAGGCGCTCTACCAGAAGTTGAAAGAGCAGGTCGTGCCGCTGTTTTACGAGGATCGGCCAGCGTTCATCGACATCATGCGGCACGCGATTGCGTTGAACGGCTCGTTCTTCAATACTCATCGCATGATGCAGCAATACGTGACGAAGGCATATCTTCTGTGAATCCGCAGGGCGGCGCCCCGACAGGCGACGCATGGAGACTTCGATGGAGAGCCAGTCAACTGCGCGTGACGGTTCCGCTCCAGTCGATGTGCCCTATTCGCTTGCGGCGTCGGAAGTCGTCGCGCTGCTCGGGGTCGATCAGGAGCGTGGGCTCTCGGAACGCGAGGCTCTCGAGCGGAGCGAGCGCTTCGGGCCGAACCGGCTGGCGGAGGCGCCGGCGGTCCCGATCTGGCGGAAACTGGCCAACCAGTTCCGCGATCTGATGATCTGGATCCTGGTCGTCGCCGCGGTGATCTCCGGCGCCCTGGGGGAATGGATCGACTCGGTCGCGATCCTGGCGATCGTGCTGCTCAACGGCGTGATCGGTTTCTTCCAGGAGGAACGGGCGGGACGAGCGCTGGCGGCCCTGCAGAAGCTGTCGGCCCCGATTGCAAAGGCCGTCCGCGACGGCCTGCCGCGGATGCTGCCGGCCGGCGAGCTGGTGCCGGGAGACGTGATCGAACTCGAGGCCGGCGACAACATTCCCGCCGACGCGCGCCTCGTGCAGAGCTTCGGGGTCACGGTGCAGGAAGCGGCCCTGACCGGCGAATCAGTCCCGGTAAGGAAGGAGGCCGGCGCGATCCTGGCTGCCGGCACTCCACTCGGGGACCGGCGAAACATGGTCCACATGGGGACCGTGGCAGCCAGTGGCAAGGCGCGGGGAATCGTCGTCGCCACCGGGATGGGGACCGAACTGGGGCGGATCGCCCGGCTGCTGGAACGCCACGAGCCCGAGCCGACGCCGCTGCAACGACGCCTGGCCGCGCTGGGGCGCGTCCTGATCGTGATCACGCTGGCGATCGTCGGCGTCATCTTCCTGCTCCAGGTGCTGCGGGGCGGAGCACTCATCGAAGCGTTCATGACGGCGGTCAGCCTGGCGGTGGCCGCCGTCCCAGAAGGCCTGCCGGCGATCGTGACCGTCGCTTTGGCGCTGGGATTGCAGCGGATGGTCAAACGCAATGCACTCGTGCGGAAGCTCCCCAGCGTCGAGACGCTCGGCTCCGTTACCGTGATCTGCTCCGACAAGACCGGCACGTTGACCCGCAACGAGATGACGGTGCAGGAGGTGCTGGCGGGGGGGACGCGGTATCGCGTCACCGGCACGGGATACGCTCCGCGCGGCGAGTTCTTCATGGATGGATCGAGCCGGACGGCGGAACCAGACACGGCGGCCGCAACCGAGGATGCGGCGGTCGACCCGTCGCGGGCCGGTGATCTGCGGCTCGCGCTCGCCACTGGGGCCTGGTGCAACAGCGCCCGGCTCGTGCCGGAAGGGGACGGCGAAGTCGCCTGGAAGGTGATCGGCGATCCCACGGAAGGGGCGTTGATCGTCGCCGGGCTCAAGGCGGGCGTGGAGATCCACGATCGCGGGCGATCGGTGGTGTATGAAATCCCGTTCGATTCCGAGCGGAAAGCGATGTCGGTCGTCGTCCGCGGCGGGGACGGTCGCACGGTGCTGTACACGAAAGGAGCGCCGGAGATCATTCTCGACAAGTGCGTCGCGGAGCGCGTGGCCGGCGAGGTCCGCCCGCTGTCGGCGGAACGGCGGCAGGCGATCCTGAAAACGAACGGCGAAATGGCGAGCCGCGCGCTCCGCGTGCTGGGGCTGGCTCGCCGCGACGATCCCCCCATTTCGCCCGCCGACGATCCCGAATCACGGCTCGAGTTCGTGGGCCTCGTGGGGATGATCGACCCGCCGCGCGAGGAGGTTCGGGAGGCAGTGGCGAAATGCCGGGCGGCGGGAATCCGCCCCGTGATGATCACCGGAGATCATCCGGCGACGGCCCTGGCGGTGGCCCGCAAGCTGGGAATGATCGCGGAAGGACAGCGCGTCGTGCCTGGTCCCGAACTGGAGCGGATGTCCGACGAGCAGCTCGCGCGGCAGGTGGAGGGAATCGCGGTCTACGCCCGCGCCTCGGCGGAAGACAAGCTGCGGATCGTCCAGGCCTGGAGGTCACGCGGGGAGGTGGTCGCCATGACGGGGGACGGCGTGAACGATGCCCCGGCCGTCCGCGCGGCCGACATCGGCATCGCGATGGGGGTCACCGGGACCGACGTCACCAAGGAGGCGTCGGACATGGTGCTCACCGACGACAACTTCGCGTCGATCGTCAATGCCGTCGAGGAGGGCCGGGGCATCTTCGACAACATCCAGAAAGTGCTGCAATTCCTGCTGTCGTGCAACTTCGGCGAGATCCTGCTGATGTTCGCCGCCAGCCTGGCCGGCTGGCCCGCGCCGCTGTTGCCGATCCAGTTGCTGTGGATCAACCTGGTGACCGACGGGCTCCCGGCATTGGCCCTGTCGCTGGAGCCGCCGGAACCCGACGTGATGCAGCGTCCCCCGCGGCCGGCGAACGAATCGATCCTCTCGCCGCGGTTGGGCTGGAACATCGCCTGGCAGGGAGTCCTGGTCGGGTTCGTGGGGCTGGCCGCGTTCGGCTTCATCTATCTTCGCCACGCAGATGCCGAACGGGCGCGGGCGGCGACGTTCTGCGTCGTGGTGTATGCGGAGCTGCTGCGAGCGCTCGCGGCCCGCAGTCCTACGCGGACTCTCGGGGAACTGGGATTGTTCACGAACCCCCACTTGCTGTTGGCGATCGTCGTTTCGGGTATGCTGCAAGCCAGCGTGGCGATCATGCCCTGGTCGCAGCGCGTGTTCGGGGTGCCGTGGCACACGCCGGCCGATTGGGCGATGATCGTCGTGCTGGCGTTGACGCCGGTCACGGCAATCGAAGTCGGCAAGCTGGTCCTGCGGCGACGACTCGGCCCGGTGGCAGCCTGACGAGGTACCGGTCATGCGACGCATCCTGGCGGCGATTTTCCGGGGAGTGTCCGCGATCGTCGTGCCGGCGATCGTCATCGGAGCGCTGCTGGTCGTCCTGGGCGTCTGGTCCCCGCAGCGCGGACAGGTGGAGGTCTCGGACGAGACCTGGACCTGCTCGATGCACCCGCAGGTCCGGATGCCCCAGCCGGGGCGCTGCCCGATCTGCGGGATGACGCTCGTTCCGCTGTCGCAACTCGCCACGGAACAGGCGCGGATGAAACAGCAGGCCGGGTTGGAGACGGAGCCGGTCCAGCACCGGGAGCTGTTCAAGGAGATCCGCACGGTCGGCAAGCTGGACTACAACGAGCGCCGCGTGGCGCTGATCACGGCCCGCGTCGCCGGCCGGGTGGACCGGGTCTATGCCGACTTCACCGGAATTACGGTCAAGCGGAACGATCATCTCGTGGACATCTATAGTCCCGATCTGTACACGGCTCAGGCGGAGTTGCGGGCGGCGCTGGAGATGTCCGAGCGGCCCGGCGGCGATCGGCGGTTCGCTTCCGCGAGCTTGGAGGCGTCCCGGACGAAGCTCCGCCTGCTGGGAATCCTGCCGGAACAGATCGCCCGCATCGAGAAAGAACGTCAGGAGCTGACCCACCTGACCCTCTACGCGCCGATCGGCGGCGTGGTGATCGAGAAGAACATCCGCGAGCAGCAGTACGTCAAGGAAGGGGACATGCTGTATCGCATCGCGGAGCTGGATCCGATCTGGCTGTATCTCGACGTCTACGAATACGACCTGGGCTGGGTCCGCTACGGGCAGGGCGTGGACGTGACCGTCGAGGCCTATTCCGGCCGCACGTTCCGCGGCACCGTGGTGTTCATCGACCCCTTCCTCGACGATACGACCCGCACTGTCAAGGTCCGCGTGAACCTGAAGAACCCCGGCTATCTCCTCAAGCCGGCGATGTACGCCTCGGCGACGATTCACGTCCGCCTGCAGCCGGACGGCACGCCCCAGCCGACCGGCCTGGAGGGTAAGTACATCTGCCCGATGCACCCCGAGGTCGTGCGTGACGCCGCCGGCCATTGCGACATTTGCGAAATGCCCCTTGAGCAGGTCCCGGTGCTGTTCCCCACGCACCCGGTCATCCCGCCGGAAGGCGCGGCCGAGAAAGCCGACGAGACGGGCCCGGCGCTCGCCATCCGCAAGAGCGCCGTGCTCGACACCGGCCGCAGGCAAATCGCCTATCGCAAACGCCCGGATGGGGCCTATGAACTCGTCGAGTTGAAGATCGGGCCGCTCGCCGAAGGCCAGGACGACGCCGGCCAGATCGCGCAGTACTACCCGGTCCTGGCGGGGCTGAAAGCGGGCGATGAGGTCGTGGTGCAGGGGGGCTTTCTCCTCGACAGCCAGCGGCAGATCGAGGGGATGCCGAGCCTGCTCTACTCCGAGGGCCGGTCCGCGGCGGGCTTGCACGCCGGCCACGGCGGAACGCCTCCCGCCGCCGCTCCGGCCACACCCGCTCCCGGCGGAGCCGCGCCGCCAGGAGCCGACGACCACAAGCACTGAAAGGTTCGTCGATGATCGGGGCGATTATCCGCTGGTGTCTCAACAACCAATTCCTGGTGTTGCTGTTCACCGCAATCGTCGCCGGCCTGGGCTGGTACTGCCTGATCAATACGCCGGTCGATGCGATCCCGGACATCGGCGAGAAGCAGGTGATCGTGTTCGCCGATTGGCCGGGGCGCAGCCCGCAGGACGTCGAGGACCAGGTGACCTATCCGCTCACGGTGAGCCTGCAGGGGACGCCGGGGGTCAAGACGATCCGCTCCGCGTCGGGCTTCGGGTTCTCGATGGTGTTCGTGATCTTCCGCGACGAGTACGACTATTACTGGGCCCGCTCCCGCGTGCTGGAGCGGATGAACGTCGCCGGCACGAAATTGCCGCCCGGCGTCACACCGGTCCTTGGCCCCGACGCCACCGCTCTGGGCCAGGTCTTCTGGTACACGCTGGAAGCGGAGGGCGCGGACCTCGGCCAACTGCGGTCGCTGCAGGACTGGTACGTGCGGTACCAGCTCCAGTCGGTCGAAGGCGTTTCTGAAGTGGCGAGCGTGGGCGGCTTCGTGAAGCAGTACCAGATCGACGTGCACCCCGACAAGCTCCGCGCCCACCGCGTCACGCTCCCCGAGGTTTACGAGGCCGTCCGCAAGAGCAACATCGACGTCGGCGCCAAGGTCGTGGAGAGCAACCGCTACGAGTTCTTCATCCGCGGCGTGGGGTTCGTGAAGAGCGTGCGGGACGTCGAGAACATCGTCATCCGCCAGGAAGAGGGGACGCCGATCTTCGTCAAGAACGTGGCCAGCGTGCAGCTCGGCCCGGATTTCCGCCGCGGAATTCTCGATAAGGGCGGGCGCGAGGCTGTCGGGGGCGTCGTGGTGATGCGCTACGGCGAGAACCCGCTCAGCGTGATCGAGCGGGTGAAGGCCAAGATCGCCGAGATCGAGCCGGGGCTCAAGGCGACGCTCTCCGGCGGCCGCGATGTCCCCGTGCGGATCGTCTCCTTTTACGACCGCACCGACATCGTCCTCGAGACGATGGACACGCTCAAGGAGACCTTGACCGAAGAAGCGATCGTCGCGGGGATCATCGTCGTCGTGTTCCTGCTGCACCTGCGGAGCTCGCTGACGATCCTCCCCACGCTGCCGCTTTCGGTCGGGATGAGCTTCATCGTGATGTACCTCATGGGCGTGGACAGCAACGTCATGTCGCTGGCCGGGATCGCGATCGCCATCGGCGACGTGGCGGACATGGGGATCATCATGACCGAGAACATCTATCGTCGGCTGGCCGAAGAACGCGACCGCCCCCACGCCGAGGTCGTCCGGGAGGCGGCGATCGAGGTGGGCCGGCCGATCGTGACGGCGGTCTCGAACACGATCGTCTCCTTCATCCCCGTGTTCGCCCTGACCGACCAGGAGGGAAAGCTCTTCAAGCCGCTGGCTTACACCAAGACCTTCGCCATCTCGGCCTCGGTGATCCTGGCGTTGACGCTGGTCCCCGTGCTGTGCCAGCACCTGCTCAAGCCCACGCGCTGGTCCCGCCGCCGGGCGCTGCTGTTCGCCGTTCCGGCCGGGATCGCCGCGGCGATTATCACCGGGATCATCGTGCAATGGCAGATCGATCCGGCGAGCCGGTTCGGCGGCGGGCCGACCGCGATCGCCGTCGGCGCAATGGTCGCCGCCGCGGTGTATCGCATGGGACGCGAGCAGCTCCGGCCGCTCGAGGAGAACCCGGTCGCCCGCGGGATCGCGGCTGTCTACCGTCCCAGCCTTCGCTGGGTCCTGGCGCACAAGGGGGCGTTCCTGACGATTCCGGTCGTCATCTCGCTGGTCGGCTTCTCGATCTGGCTCGGGTTCGAGAAGATGGCATATCCGATCCAGGCGGGGCTCAACCTGGTCGGCGCGCACCCCGAATCCACGGGTCTCTGGCGGAGATTGTCCGAACAGTTCCCGGGCATCGGCCGCGAGTTCATGCCGCCTCTGGACGAGGGATCGCTGCTCTACATGCCCTCGCTGCTCCCTTCCGCCTCGCTGACCGCCGTGCAGGAGGTGCTCGCCAAGCAGGATCTGGCGATCCAGGAGGTGCCGGAAGTCGCCAGCGTCGTGGGCAAGGCGGGGCGCGTCGAATCGGCCCTCGACCCGGCCCCCATCGGCATGATCGAGACGATCGTCCTGCTGAAGCCGGAGAGCCAGTGGCGAATGATCGCCGACGAGAACGGCCGCGAGCGCCGCATCACCAAGGACGAAATCCTGGCGGAACTCCAGGTGAAAACCAACGTGCCGGGCGTGCTTCCCACCTGGCTGCAGCCGATCCAGACCCGCATCGTCATGCTCCAGAGCGGCTTCCGGGCGATGATGGGGGCGAAGATCTTCGGGTCCGATCCCGAGGTGATCGAGCAGATCGGACTGCAAATGGAGCAAATCCTCCGGCAGGTCCCCGGCGCGACGGACGTGGTCGCCGACCGGATCGTCGGCAAGCCCTACGTGCAGTACGAGGTGGACCGCGAAGCCATCGCCCGCTACGGCGTCAATATCCGCGACGTGCAGGACGTGATCGAGATCGCCATCGGCGGCGAGAACCTGACGATGTCCGTCGAGGGCCGGGAACGCTATCCGATTCGCGTCCGCTACCTCCGCGAGTTGCGGGAGCGGTTCGACGACCTGGAGCGCGTGCTCGTCCCCACCTCGAGCGGGGCCCACGTGCCGATCGCCCAGTTGGCGAAGATCCGCTACGTCCTCGGCCCGCAGGAACTCAAGAGCGAGCAGGGGCTGCTGGTCGGCTACGTGACCATGAACACCCGCGACCGCGACGAGGTGAGCGTCGTCGAGGACGCCGAACGCCTGTTGCAAGCCGAGAAGCGCCGCAGCGACGAGCTGATCGCCCAGGGCCGCCACGAGGAGGCGACGCTGGTGATCCCCCCCGGCTATTACTGGAACTGGTCGGGGCAGTTCGAGAACCAGCAGCGGGCCACGCGGAGATTGTCCATCGTCGTGCCGCTGGTTCTGCTAACGATGTTCGTCCTGATCTACATCGGCCTGGGGCGGTGGTGGATGGCGCTGATCGTGTTCTTCGGAATCATCGTCTCCGCCTCCGGCGGTTTTCTGATGCTCTACCTGTGGGGGGTGAACCTCAGCGTCGCCGTGTGGGTCGGCTTCATCGCGCTGTTCGGCGTCGTCGACGATGCCAGCGTGGTGATGCTCGACTTCCTGGAGCGACAGTTCACGTCGCGCGAGCCGGGCAGCATCGCCGAGATCCGCGAACTCGTGATGGAGGCGAGCCTCAAGCGGGTGCGGCCGCTGTTGATGTCCACCGCCACGACCGTGATCGGCCTGATGCCGATCTTCCTCACGCACGGCCGCGGCTCCGACGTGATGCAGCCGATGGCGATTCCCAGCGTGGGCGGGATGGCGCTGCAACTGATCACGCTGTTCATCGCCCCCTGCCTATACTGCCTGGTGCAGGAGGCGAAGTTCCGCCGCCGGACACGCACAGCGCCCGCGTTGGCCCGGTCGGCCTGATGGTCCAGCCTGCCGGCGATATCCTGCACGAATACGTCCCTCTCGATCCCGGCGCGAGATGGGGAAGTACTTCGACCGCATCCGACCGTTGCTGGGGGCACTCGTGGTTTGCATCACTCGCTCGTCTTGCGGGTCTGCTTCAGCAGCCACTCGTAGAGCTTCTCGTCGGCGTAGGTCTGGGTCCACGAATCGTGGCCGATGTTCTGGTATTCCGTGTATTCCACCTTGCCGCCGGCCTGCTTCAGCGCTTCGACCATCTCGCGCGAGCGGGCGACGGGGACGGCGCGGTCCTGGTCGCCGTGATAGACGCGGACCGGCACCTCCTTGAGCTTCTCCGCGTCGGCCACATTGCCTCCGCCGCAGATCGGGACGGCGGCGGCGAACCGCCGCGGCTGCGCCGCGAGGAGCGCCCACGTGCCGTAGCCTCCCATGCTCAGTCCGGTCACGCACACCCGGTCCCTGTCGACCGGAAACTGCGACTCGACGTGGTCGAGCAGCGCCTGGAGGGTCGCCGCGTCCCATCCCTCGCCTTCCGGGCATTGCGGCGAAACGAGGAGGAACGGGAAATCGGGCTTCGTCTCGACGATCTTCGGCGGGCCGTGCACCTTGACCAATTCCAGGTTTCCGTCGCCGCGCTCGCCGGCGCCGTGCAGGAAGAGCATCAGAGGCCACTTCCGCTCCTTCTCCGAATTCTCATAGTCCTTCGGCAGGAACAGGAGGTAATGGATCGTTTCGCCGTCGCGGTCCAGGCGCTGCGGGACCTGCTTTCCGGGAGCGGGCCTCTCGTCCGCGCGAACCATGACGATGGACAAGGCGGTGACCGCGAGCATCAGGCCGAGGAGGGCGAGCAGCTTCATGCGGGAGGCCCCTGTGTGTTAGAAGTCTTTGGATCGCGTCACGACGCGCCTTGCCTTATTCAGTAGTTCCAAGTTCGCGACGGCGCGTCATGCCCGCGCAGGCGGGCATCCAGC
>JBBDNU010000114.1:0-4158 GCA_040877365.1 Planctomycetales bacterium | reverse complement strand
CCCGAGCAGAGCTGGAAGTACACCACTTTCGACCCACGGATTCGGGTGAAGACCCGAAAATATACGCGCAGACTGAATCATCGAGTGCGCAAAATGCGGCGAGCAACACACCACGCGATTTGGCAACGGCATCCTCATAGCTGCTCCTGGCTACGCCTCGCGCTGATCCGACCGACTGTCGCACGAACACGCGGTGTCCAATCAGCGCGACGTCGTCGGGAGTGATGTAGAACAGTTCTGATGCAGCGACGCCCTCCTGCGACAAGAACGCCCGAAAGCGCTGCTCTGCGACATCGAAACTAGGGTAGTCAGGGTTCATACCACTACACGAGAGAGCAATTCCGGCCGGTTCCATTGGAACCGGCCTCGGGCGGACTGTCAAGAAAATTCCCGGACCATCACGCGACGACCTGTCGGTGTCTTCGAGTCTTCGTGGTTGCTATGGCGGGAGTTTTGGAATTCCCCCCGCACTTACGTGGGAGGCTCGCGAGGGCGCGACTGCGCGTCATGACCGCCGTTGTGTTGCCGATCGGCAATCGGCCAGCGCCCCCAGCATCCCATCGCACAGCTCCGGTCCCGAGCGGGGCGTGAACGGGAACTGGAGGCAGTATTTCGGCGAGGTCCATGCGGCGTAGCTCTTCGCGGCGATGTCGTGATCGTCCGGCATGTAGCCGATGCGGCCGTTCGAGTAGCAGGCGATCATCAAATGCGGCGTGCCGGCTCGATGGCGCAAATCGAGCGCGAACGCGCTGAACAGCTCCGACGAGTTGGCCACGATCGCCAGTTCTCCCACCACGAGCGCCTGCACTTCGGTTGGCAGCACTTCCGGTCGCGTCTCGAAGTCCTGGAGCATCTCGTAGGTCCAGGCCAGGTGGAACCGGCACATCGCCTCGACCGCTTTCCACTCGTCGCCGCCGTGCCGGGCGATCATGTCCTCGGGATTGTTCGTCAGCGATCGGCCGAGCGTCTCCCGCCAGCCGGAAATGTCCCGCGCCGCAAGCCGCCGCTGCGCTTCGTTGCGGTCCGGCTCGATCTCCTCGCGGGTCCAGCGGCGGGTCGGCACCGAAGCGACGTGGGAGGCCGCCGCCACGACCGGCTCGAGCGCGACGGCGTTCATCTGCGCGACCTGCACGGCCATCGTGATGTGCGTCACGGGATTCCGCCGCATCTGCTGCACGAGTTGCGTAGAGTAGTCTTCCGGTTGGTCGCGCCGCTCGGGCGTCGAGTCATCGCGGAGAAAATTCACGTCCCCGCACGCCCCTTGCAGATACAGCGCCGTCGCCCCCGGCAGAATTCCTTCCAAGACTTTGCATACCTGCCCCGGCACGTCCCGCGCGACGGCGAACGGCCGGAGCTTCGTCCACACCGTGGGATGCGCCTGGAAGTTCACGACCATCGCCAGCGTCGATCCGTCCCGCCGATCGAGCCGTAGCGTCGTCAGCGTCGTATCGACCGGCCCGCCCTCGCGCGTGCGGTTGAACGTGTGCCCTGCCAGCGGCGTCGATGCGGCGAACGCATGGACCTGCACCCGCGAGTTCCACGCGAGGATCACCGCGGTCGCCGCCTGCCGCGCGGCGAACCGCTCGTAATCGGGATCGGTCTCGCCGGCCCCGAGCAGCCCCTCCGCGGCCGGGGCGTTGTGCGTGTGCGTGCAGGCGACGAGCACGTGCTCCGGCGGGATGCCGGTCTCCGCGGCGACGCGCTCGCGGACTTCCCGCGTGAACTCCGCCCCCACGACCATCAGATCGAGCGACACGATCGCGATCGCCCGCGTGCGGTCCTCGATCACCACCGCCGTCGCGTAAAGGTCGTCGTGAATCTCCCGCCAGGTCCGACCGACGTAATATCCCCACCCCGTCAGCTCGATCCCCCACCAGGGAGTGATGCAGGTTCGGGCGGTTCCGGCGGAGAGCATGGTCGGTGGTCAGTGGACAGTGGTCAGTGGACGGTGGACAGTCGGTTGCAACTTGCGTATTCAATCACTGCCTTCTTCCACTGTCCACTATCCACTACCCACTGTCCACTCTCATGCGCATCACTCACGTCCGCACCTTTCCCGTCGTCGTGCCGCTGCGCCCCGAGCGGCTGATGCTCACCTCGCTCGGCCTGCACGACGTGTCGCGGTATCTGCTCGTCCGCGTCGAGACCGACGCCGGCGTCGACGGCGCCGGCGAAGCGACCACCATGCTCCGCTGGAGCGGCGAATCGATGTGGGGCGCGCAGGCCCTCATCGAGCATGTGATTGCCCCGAGGCTCGCCGGCTGCGATCCCCGCGACATCCACCGCGTGAACGAAATCCTCGACGCCGCCGCCTGGGGGAACTGGTTCGCCAAGGCCGCCATCGAAATGGCGTGCTGGGACATCCGCGGGAAGGAGGAAGGCAAGCCGGTGTACGAGCTGCTCGGCGGCGCGGTCCGCGACGCGACGATCCGCTGCCGGTTCTCGATGGGGGCCTTCGACCCCCCGCGGGCGGCGGAGCTGGCCCGCGAGCTGGTCGCCGAAGGCTTCACGACTTTGAAGATCAAGGTCGGGAGCGGGATCGAAGCGGACCTGGCCCGGATCCGCGCCGTGCGCGAGGCGGCCGACAGCCTGAAGGCTGAACTCCAACTGGTCCTCGACGCGAACGCCGCCTACGAGCCCGCCGTCGCGATCGAGCTGGCGAACCGCACGGAGGAATTCGGGATCGGCCTGTTCGAGCAACCGACCCCCCGCGGCGATTTCGCTGGCCTGGCCGAGGTCCGCCGCGCGATCCGTCCGCAAGTCATGGCCGACGAACTCTGCTTCGACCTGGCCGACGTGCGGAACTGCGTGCGGCACGAGGCGTGCGACGTGATCGGCATCTACCCGGGCAAGAACGGCGGGATCGCGAAATCGCTGCACATCGCCGAGTACGCCGCCGAGCACGGCCTCGCGTGCAGCCTCGGCTCGAACCTCGAGCTCGACGTGGGCACGGCCGCGATGGCCCACCTCACCCGCGCCTGCCCGAACCTGCAAGTGGAAAAGTACCCGGGCGACATGCTCGGCCCGAGCTACCACGCCGCCTCGATCGCCAAGAACCCGATCGCGATCACCGGCCCCTTCGTCGAATGCCCGACCGGCCCCGGCCTGGGCGTGGAAGTGGACTGGGCCGCGGTGGAACGCCACGCGGCGAAGTAGGAACTCGGAGGCAGCAACAAGCTCGGCAAGTCCGTGCTCGGTACTGCGTAACTCGGTCCTCCGCACCCGGCACTCCACCCCGTCGCCTGAAATTTCGGAAATTGTTCTTGACTTTCGCCCCGCCGCCGTTTGGAATCGACGCCGCAGTGAGCGCGATGCCGTCGCCGCGGCTGGTCCCAGGCAATTGCTGGCTGAATGATACAACTCGAATCGGCGGCCGGCCCAGCCGTCGTTTATCCGTGCTTCCGAAACCGGGCAAGTGCAGGTCAGCCCCATATGACTCGTCACAGGTATCAGGAGGGTGGTAATCATGGAGAGCTTGTGTTCGTCGCATTTTCAGCCATTTCGCAGCCAGAGGACGAGGTCTGCACGCATTGTCACGCTTGCAATCTGCTTAACCGTCTCAATGGTTGGTGCCAATGCGGATGATGGGGAAACGAAAACTGCTTCGTGCCTCGCCTTCAGCGCCGATGGGACGCATGTTGCAGTGGGAACGGTCAAAGGGGTCACGATCGTGAATATCCAGACGGGAGATGTGGACAGTATACCCATTGGTTCCGGACATGGGATCTTGGCTGTGAAGTTTGCTCGCGACGCGGGGTGCATCGTAGCGGCCGATGGTGACGGAGGCGCTGATCTGTGGTCAGTTGCAATGGACAACGTGCTTCCGGGACCACGGACCCCTACACCAGACGTCTCGGTCAGTTGCGCAGGCTTTATCGGAGTAGAACAGAAGCAGCAGTCGCTTTGCGTCGCCAGCCGTCTTGGAGCAAATATGTTTGCACTGTTCGACCATGATACCGGGAAGAGAAAGCTTACCTTTGCGCGTCCGATTGAGGATGATTATTTCGTCGATTTCCTTGCCCTCAGTGAGGATGCGAAGACCGTTGCCGCGGAGTTACAGCGAGTCCGCGCGGGAGTCCCGGATGGGTTGATTGCGCTCTGGGATGTCGAAGGCCGTCGAAGATTGCATACGTTACGTGGTCATCGAGAATGGGTTGA
>JBBDNU010000113.1:0-22685 GCA_040877365.1 Planctomycetales bacterium | reverse complement strand
TTTGCTGAGCCTGAGCGGAGCTTGAAAACACCCACGGATTCTGGTGAAGACCCAATTGTTTTTCGTAACTGGATTCGACGCAGTAGATCGGATGCACATCGAAGAGGTTCGAAGCGTGTTGTCCAGTGTCGAATTGCATGTCGATTGGTCCTGGGGGGTGATAGAATGGGAGATGACTGTGCGCAATAATCCACTCGACGACAAGATTTGGCTGATGTATACGAGATCTTTGGCAGATCGCGTCGTCACAGAACGAGACAACGCATGAACACGATGACGTGGCGAGTCCGGGTTGTGCCGCTGTACAACCAGGGCTAGCGCGCCGGGTGGCCCGGACGCCGTTCAGGCGTCCGGGTCGCGGCAGCGACAAGAGGTAGCGCACTCGACTCTGCGTTCCTATTGGGCTGCCTGGATCGTCGGCCGAATCGGGGCCGAATCGTACAGGAACGTCTTCGACGAAGGAACGCGCAGTGCGCCCCCTCTTGTCGCTTTCGCGGCCCCGATGGCTGAACGCCGTCGGGGCCACCCCTGCGCCTACCGCCGCTGACGCGGGAGGCTCGATTCTGCTTTGCGAGGCTCGGCGTCGCGCCTGTCGTGGTCACTCGGCGTCGGCTTCGATCCAGTCCGCCGTCGCGGGGTCGAACCGCAGCGCGCACAGCGTCGGCGGGCGGCGCGGTTCCGAATAGCCGTAGCTGATGAAGTAGATCAGGTCCGCCGCCTCGTCGTAGACCATGCCGTTGGCGCGGTTGGAGCCGTCGCGCTCCGCGAGTCCCCGCGCCTCTTCGGCGAACTTCGTCCGAAACCGCCGCCAGACGTTCTTGGCCGGATCGTACACGCACAATTCGTCCATCTTCCGCGGCTCGACCTTGTCGGGGCGGTAGCTCGATTTCGTGATCCCGTCCGGCATCACGAACAGGTCGTGCTTCGGGACGTAGACCATCTCGCGGCCCGACTCCGGCAGCGGGGCGCCGGCCGGCTCGATTTGCGGGCGAAGCTGCTTCCACTTCGCGCCCGGCTCGTCGAGCTCCAGCGCCCAGAGCTCGTTCGGCGGCTGGCCGGAACCCATGCGGAGGATCCGCCGCCGCTGCGGATCGTAGCAGGCGACCTGGAACTCCCACGGCGGATAGCCGACGACGCCGAACGCGCCGACGCCGTCGTGCTTTTTCCAATCGTCGCCCGCCGTCTTCTCCCACACGACGCCGGCGCCGCTGTCGTTGCGGCCGAAGGGAGTGAGCAGCACGCGGTCGGTCGTGCCGAACACGGGGAACCACGATCCGTTCTGCGCCGCCTTCGGCAGCAGCACGACGTCGCGGTCCCAGCGGCCCGTATCGGGATCGTAGTCGAGCGCCGGCGTGCCGGCATGGGAATCCCAGGTCGGGGTCGGCGTGGGGACGTCGAGCCGCCGCAGCCGTTGATCGACCGGATCGTAAAACGCCTTGAACTTGTAGGTGTGCGTGGCCCACGGGGCGTGATCGAACGAGCGGCCCCAGGCGAAGTAGGTCCCCATCGGCCACGGCGGCTCCTCGCGGCGATCGCCGCGGAACCAGCGCCCGGTCGTGAGATCGTAATGATCGGTGTCCGCTCCGTGGTAGCTGCCGTGACCGCCGTCGCGGTAATAGAGTTGCCTGCGGTCGGGGTCGTAGGTGATGCTGCTCCACGAGCGGCCCCAGTTGGGGAGGCCGCTGCCGTGCGCCGGGGCGTGGGCCCACGTGTTCGCGGGAAGCCGCCTTCGCCAATCATCGTTGAGTGCCTGCCACACCCGCAGCTCTCCGAAGGCGCCGGCGTCGCGGAGGACGAACTCGCCGTCGATCGAGACGAGCCGCCGATCGGGAGCGGGCTGGGCGGGTTGTCGGTATGTGTCTTGCAATTCGAGCCGCAGCGTCCAGGTCCGCTTCAGATCCTCCGAGAAGGCGACGAGGCACTTCGCGTCGTCATCGTATTCGAGCCAGAACGCCTCGGCGGGCGGCTCGACTCCGCCTCCACTCGAAGCTGCGACATCGACCCGGTCCCACCGGTTCTCTTGGGAACCGAACGTCCATAGTTGCCGGTTCGAGCCCAGAAACACGAGGACGCCGTTGCCGCGGTCGAACGCGACCGCGCGGGCGACTTGCGGCTCGGGATGCCCTTTCAGGTCGAGCCGCTGCCAGCGGCGGGCGGCGCAATCGTATCGCCAGGTGTCGCCCCACGTGCCGTCCTGCCGGTCGCCGCCGAAACACAGGATCGACTTGCTCGCCGGATCGTACACGGTGCGGGCGCTCATTCGCGGAGTCGGCCGGACCGCAAGCGCTTCCGCGGCCTGCTCCGAATGCGCCACGGCCGGAACCAGTTTCTCGCGATAGGCGGTCTCGACCGCTTTCGGCTCGGCCCCCGACGACGAAGCCGCGAGGTACGCCTGTGCCAGCTCTCGCGTGGCGTCGAGAGCTTCCTTCGCCGACTCGATCGTCCGCTTGACCGCGTCGTCGTCGGATGTTTTCGCCACCGCCGCGCACTTCGCGGCGAGGCGTCCGCATTCGTCGTCGAACTCGTGCAGCGCCTTCAAGAGTTCGGCGGTGCGCGATCGCGCGTCGAGCTGCGCTTCGCGCCCCGTCGTCCGGTATTCGAGGTTCTTCCACGCGAGCCAGCGGAGATCGCGCAGCCGGTCGTGGAGCTTCGCGGCCGCCGCGGCGACCTCCGCGCGGGGATCGCCGCTCTCGTCGAGCTTCGCCCAGTTCTGTTCGGCGGCGCGATAGACCCACGTGCCGTGCAGGCCGCCGTCCGGGCCGAAGCCGCCGGTGGCGAGGACCATCTCCTTATTGAGGGGATCCCAGCAAAGCGAGCCGGCGGTGATGTCGGGCGGGGAGGTTTTCGTCTCGACGATTCTCCATGCCTTGCGCTCGAGGTCGTACTCGAGCGTCTTGCCGCGGGTGAAGCCGACGATCGTCTTCCGCTCGGGATCGTAAGCCGCCTGATGGCCGTGGAACTGCACGTTGAACGGAAACAGGCGGCCGTCGGCGGCGGTCCCGGTGGCGAGCGGGCCCCAGTTGTAGGGTGTGATCTCGCCCGGCGCCTTGAGCCCCTCAGGGACGTCGCCGAGTTCGACCCAGCGGTCCTGCTCCCAATCGAGCCGCCAGACGCGGGCCGGCGCCCGCGAGTCGCCGCAGGCGACGATCCCCAGCCCCGGCGCTGCGAGCAGCCCCTGCACCAGCCCGCCGCGATTGGTGACGCGGTCCCCTTCCAGCCCGGCCACCTTCCGCTCGACCCAGCGGTTCGCGGGACTCTCCGCCGGTCCGGCGCCGTTCAGGCAGGCGACGAACGAAAACGCGACGACGACTCTCCCGAAAGCACGAGCTGCGCGGAGACAGGCAGGCATGGCAGGCTCCCTGAGATCGGTCGACCAGGCGGGCGCAATCGAATCCAACGGAGTTTATCCGTCTTCGGACCGGTTCGAAAGCGTCACTCGAACCGGGCGACCGTTCCCGCGATGAACCGCTGCGGGCCGGCTTCGGTGTGGAGCACGAGCGCCCCCTCGTCGTCGATCCCGGCGCAGATGCCGCGGATCGTCCGCTCGCCGGCGACCAGCTCGACGAACCGGCCCGTGAGCAGGCAGCGTTCCCGCCACCGCTCCGCCAGCCGGGCCGGTTGCTCCGCGAACCGGTCGAGCTCCTCGCGGAGCCTCGCGAGCACCGCGAGCAGCACGTCGGTCAGCGGGAGTTCGCCGCCGGGGACGTCGCACAGGGCGACGCCGATCCGTTCCAGATCGCCCGGCGCGGCGGCGAAGGAGTTGTTGACGTTCACGCCGATCCCGATCACGACCCGCTCCCCATGCCGCGGCGGGACTTCCACCAGGATCCCGCACGCCTTGCGTCCCGCCACGTACACGTCGTTGGGCCACTTGAGCAGCGGGTCGCTCGCCGGAAGCAGTTCGCCGATCGCCCGCGCGACCGCGAGGCCGGCGACGAGGGCGATCTGCGGGCGAAGGGCCGGAGCGACGCGCGGCTGCGCGGCGAGCACCGAGAACGTGAGCGCCCCCGCGTCGGACCACCAGCGGTTCGTCCCCCGGCCACGCCCGGCCCTCTGCCGGTCGGCGAGCACGAGCAGAGGCAATGGCGGCGCGTCCTCCGCCCCGCGGGCCAGCGCGCGGTCGTTCGTCGACGCCAGTTCCACGTGATGCTCGACCTCGGTCAACAACGCCTCGCGGCGGATGCGCTCGAGATCGAAAAGGAGGCCGACATTCATCCGAAATTTCTCGATTACCCAACGCGGCGAAGCCGCAACCGAAATTCGCTTTTCGACGCAAAGCCGCAAAGAGCGCAAAGGACCGCAAAGAAGAAAGAATAAGAGAAGAAGAGGAAAAAAGCACGACGTTGAGAACGACGAAGATGCCCTCTCCCGCGTCCTTCGCGTGCTTCTGTTCGACCGAAATGGCTGCCGCAGTCGAACTCCGAGCCTCTGCGTTCTCGGCGGTTCGAACGTTTCCCGCCAGTGAAGCCGAAAGCTCTCGACCGCAGAGGGCGCCGAGGACGCAGAGAACAAGTTCGAATCGGACCGAAATGAATTCAGAAGAAGACTATTCACCACGGATGGACCCGGATGACCACGGAGTTCTTCTTCTTTTATCAGTGCCCATCAGTGAGATCCGTGGTCGAGAATTCATGCGGATTTCCGCTAATGCACCCACGTGCCTGATTCCTTACGGTGCTCGCGGGCGGAGGACGAGCGTCGCCCGGCGGACCGAAAAGCTGTCGTCGCCCGAGAAGACGAGGTGCAGTTCTCGTCCGTCGTCGCTCATCCATTTCGGCGGGAAGGACGCCGTCTCGCCCGGGCCGACGTCCCACTTCTCCGCCGAGTAGGCCAAGGTCCACGGTCCCCAAGGCTCCGGCGCATCGTAGACTTCGAGACCACCGGAGAAGCGGCCGTCGGTCCCCAGCGTATTGCACCACAGGTAGCGGCCAAGTCCCTTGTCGAACGAGATGCCCGAGCGGTAGCAGCGACCGGCGCGTTCGAGCACTGGACCTCGCTTCGCGACATCGGCGCTCCATACCGGCTGCCCGTCGTCGTCGCGGCGGACGAAGAACTCCCAGGCGGCGCGGTCCAGCAGTTTTTCCCGCGGGACGCGGGCGAGGACCATCGCGTCGGCCGGCTGGTACGCGCTGTCCTGGTCGTGCGAGACGACGTACACGAACCGGTCCCGCGCGCCGTCGTAGTTCTTGCCGAAGTTGACGAACGTCGGATAGCCGAAGCTCGTCTCGAACCGCCAATCGGCCCAGGTCCAGCTCGCGCCGCGGTCCGGCGATCGGCCGAGCCGCGAGTTTCCCGCGTTGCGGACGAGCATGTACAAGTCGCCGTCCACCATCAGCATCCCGCTCGCCTTTTCGCCGCGGACGTCGTCGCCGCGGCTCTCGGCGGAGGGGGAGCGGATGTTGAAGCCGCGAAAATCGGCGGGGCCGCCCTCCACGCGGGCGAGTCCGAGCGACAGCTTCTGCGGGACGCGCGGGTCGAAGCCCCAGCCGTCGCCGTAGGCGGTGTAGAGCTGCCCGTCGTCGGCCCAGGTGAGAGGCCAGTTGTCGCTGCCGGGCGCTCTGCGGATGATCGTCTTCTTGTCGGCCCATTCGATGCCGGCGATGACGGGACTCGGGGGAAGCGCGGCATTCGAGGGGTGGCCGGGGCTGGGCCGCAGGGGAGTCCCGGTGTTGCGCGCGCCGGGGCTTCGCTTTGCTCCAGCCCCGGCCACGCCGTCGCCCGCCGCGGCGCACAGCGGCTCGAGGAACCCGCGGAGCACGTCGTAGTGTCCGTTCCAGTCGCGGCCCCACGAGTCGCCGGCGCGGCTGGCGACGAGATCCAGACTCGGGACCACCACGATCAGGCTCTCGTGCAACCCCCAGGACCAGTAGGCGTCGCGGGGGACGTTGTCGAGCGTGCCGTCGGCATTGTTCCACCACAGCAGGCCGTAATGGTCGGACGCTTTGCCGTAGGTCTTCTCGTCCCGCACCGGCAGCCCGACGACGGACTTCTCCGTGGTCCGCGCCCGGCGGACGAACTCGGCCGGAATCAGTTGCTGGTCCTCCCAGCGTCCCTCGCGGAGATAGAGCAATCCGATGCGGGCCATGGCATCCACGTTGGCGTTCACACCCGAGCCGAACTCCCGCCGCTCGATCCCGTCGATCTGCTTCGGGCGATAAGCGTTGGCCCGCCATTCGAGATCCCGATCAGTGATGCCGAGCGGCGTGAAGACCCGCTCGAACAGCAGGTCCCGCACGTCGCGGCGATAGGCGAGGGTGACGCACTCGGCGAGCCAGTTGGGGCCGGAATCGCTGTAGTCCCACTGCGTCCCCGGCTCGAAGAGCAGCTTGGAAAACCCGCCCGGCTTCTCGAACCCCGCCGTCTGCGTGGCGAGGTGCAGGACCGTGATCTTCTCCGGCCAGCCGGTCGCCGCGTTCGATTCCGGCGGCACGCCGAGCGTGGGGTGATGCTTGCGGGCGGGGTCGTCGAGCGCGATCTTCCCGTCGGCGATCGCCAGCCCGAGCGCGGTGACGCCGATCGACTTGGTGGTCGATTTCAGGTCGTACCTTTTCTTGACATCGCCCCAAGTCCGAACGAGATAACCGTGCCTGGTGACGTACCCGGATCCGCCGCCGGTGAGCGCGTACTTGCCGGCCGCATCGAGCTTGGCGGGATCGAGGCCGACCTCGGCGGGGACGCGGCGGTCCCACTCGCGGCCGGGAAAGACTCTCGGCTGCTCGGCGGCGGCGGCGGGGGCGAGTGACACAGAGGCCGCGCTCGCCGCGATGCAATACAACACGCGATGGATCATTGTCATGTTGCGGATGTTGTCCCAGATGCCGAACTCGAAGGCCTCTTCGTCGGTGTCCCAACGCCGATTGTAATGTGCCGCGAAACCGCAAGCGGTTCGCGAGCGGGATAGGCGGCGCGGCCGCCGCTTGCTTGAACTTCTAAGGGAACAACCCCCGCGCCAGCTTCGCCGTCGCGACGCGCTCGATGCCTTCGATCAGGGCGGCGGTCCGCATATCGATGTTGTCCCGCTGCGAGCGGGCGAGCGTGCGGTGGAACGCCTCGAGCAGGATCTTGTGCAGCCGCTCGTTGACCTCTTCGAGCGACCACATATAGTTCTGGGTGTCCTGCACCCACTCGAAGTACGAGACGGTGACGCCCCCCGCGTTCGCCAGCACGTCCGGCAGGATGAACACCCCCTTCTCGTTGAGGATCTCGTCCGCCTCGAGCGTGGTCGGGCCGTTCGCCCCTTCCGCGAGCATCTTGCAATTGATCCGACCGGCGTTCTCCGCGGTGAGTTGGTTCTGCAAGGCGGCCGGCACGAGAATGTCGCAGTGCAGTTCGAGCAGCTCCTGGTTCGTGATCGCCTGCGCCTCCGGATAGCCCTGCAGGAAGCGGTGTTCGGCGACGTATTTCAGGAGCGATTCGACCGACAGCCCCTTCGGATCATAGACGCCGGTCGTCAAGTCGCTGACGCCGATGATCTTCACCCCCAGGTCCGACAGGAACTTCACCGCGTTGCTTCCCACGTTGCCGAACCCCTGCACCACGGCGGTCGCTTGCCGCAGGTCGAGGCCCATGTGCTTGGCGGCCGCCTCGACGACGTACACGAGGCCGCGGCCGGTGGCTTCGGTGCGGCCCCGCGCTCCGCCGAGCACGACCGGCTTGCCGGTGACGACGGCGGGGACGGCGTAGCCGACCTGCTGGCTGTAGGTGTCCATGATCCAGGCCATGACCCGCTCATCGGTCCCCATGTCGGGGGCGGGGATGTCCTTCTCGGGACCGATCACGCTGCTGATCTCGGTGGTGTAGCGGCGCGTGAGCCGCTGCAACTCGCGGGCCGACAGTCCCGTGGGGTCGATCCGCACGCCCCCTTTCGCGCCGCCGAACGGGAGATGGACGAGAGCGCACTTCCAGGTCATCCACATGGCGAGGGCGGAGACTTCGCCGAGGTTCACGTCTTCGTGATAGCGAATGCCTCCCTTGGTCGGTCCCATCGTGAGCACGTGCTGCACGCGGTAGCCAAACACGGTTTCGACCTGCTCGTACTCGTCCCGGCGGAAGGGGAAGGTGACGACCTGCGTCCGCTGGGGGAACAGCAGCCGCTGGCGGATGTTGTCGTCCAGCCCCATAAGCTGGGCGGCCTTCAAGAATTGCTGGTGCGCGAGGCGGAACATGGGAGAGTCCCATTCCGCGTTGCGGGCGCGGGTCCGCTCGAGGGCGTACCGCAAGGCCCGGTCGAGCAGCGTGCGGTCGAAGCGGCCCTTCACGAGGTAGTCCTGCGCGCCGGCTTCCACCGCTTTCGCGGCGAGCTTGACGTCTCCCAGGCTGGTGATGATGACGATGGGGGTCCCCATCGCCTCGGCCCGCAGGCGGAAGAAGGTCTCGAGGCCTTCGCTGTCGGGGAGCATCAAGTCGAGCAGGATCATCTCGATCCCGCCTTTGGCGAGCCGCTCCATCCCGGCGGACAGCCGGTCCACGTTCTCGAGCACGAACTCGGGAGCGTGCGAGCCGGCGAGGAACTCCTCGATCAGCCGGCGGTGCATCGGATTGTCTTCGATCAACAGCAGCCGGACGGCGTGGTCGTGCATGGCAAGGTGTCCTGTCGTCCGCCGAACCGGAACCGGGAAGACGCCGCCGTCATCATAGCAAGTCGGCGAGCGCGCGGGGGACTCCGCCGAGGGACGCAGAGCTGGCCGGTTCTGCATGCCGGAGAAGAGGGGTGGCCGCACTCAATTCCGCGAAGGGCCTGTCTGCCCAAGCGGCAGGCTGGAAAGCCTGCCCCACGACCACGCTCTTCCCAGAGCGTCAGGGCGTGCCACCCGGTCGGACAGACAAGCTCTCAGCCTTCCGCCGCGTCCTCGGCCTCCCCCTTCCGCTCGCGCCGGCCGGGGGGCACGAGCTTGTCGAGGATGCCGTTCACGAACTGCGACGACTGCGCCGCGCCATAGCGCTTCGCCAGCTCGACCGCCTCGTCGATCACCACGCGGTGCGGCGTGTCGGTGAAGAGCAACTCGTAGCCCCCGAGCCGCAGCACGTTGCGGTCGGTGGGGGGCATGCGGGAGACGGTCCAGTTCTCGGCGACCTCCTGGATGCGGGCATCGAGATGGCTCCGCCATTCCATGACGCCGACGAAGAGCTGCCAGCAGAACGCGCGGGACGGCTCGTCGGGAAGTTCGTCGGCGATCATCTCGCGCACGGTGGCGGCCGCGACCTCGGGATTGAGGTCCCGCTGGTAGAGCATCTGGAGCGCGACTTCGCGCGCTTTGCTGCGACGAGCGACCATGAGGGCGCCGATAGCCGATGACAGGGAATGAAGCGGATGAAGCCGGCGCCGGGCACCGTCCTCATTCCATTCTCGCGAGGGCACCGACCGTTGAGAAGTGCCAATCCGCGAAAAGATTGGCGGGCGGGCGCGAATCAGGCCCCCGTCGAGTCGAGCTTCCGCAGCAGATCGACCATCTCGAGCGCGGCGAGCGCCGTTTCGGCCCCCTTGTTGCCGACTTTGCCGCCGGCCCGGTCGAGGGCCTGCTCGAGCGTCAGACAGGTCAGGACGCCGAACATCACCGGGATGCCGCTCGCGCGCGCGGCCTGCGCGATTCCCGCGGCCACCTGCTGGTTGATGTACTCGTCGTGCGGCGTCTCGCCTTTGATGACCGCCCCCAGGCAGAGGACGGCGGCGAACCGGCCGCTCTGGGCGAGTCGGTCGGCGACCAGCGGGATTTCGAACGCCCCCGGCACATGGGCGACGGTGACGCGGTCGTCGCCGACGCCGTGCCGGCGGAGCGTGTCGAGCGCGCCCTCGAGCAGCCGGGAGGTGACCTCCTCGTTGAACCGGGCGACGACGATCGCGAGCCGCGCCGTCGGAGGCAGTTCGACGTCGAGATCGCGTGAACGGCGTTCGGCCATGGGGTCAGAGGTCGGAGGTCAGAGATCAGAGGCCGGACGCCGACGGGCAGCGCCCCGTGGGATATCCCGCACCGGCCGCGTCATTTGCGGCGGCCGGCGGCGCGGAGGAGGTCGTCGACCCATTGGGCGTCGCCGGCCGGCAGTGGCGGAATCAACTCCTGCGTGTAGTCGATGAGATCGTACCGGCCGCGCTCGTAGCACTGGTCGATGAGCGATTGCAGGCCGAGCCGGATGTCGCGGTCCGTGGGGCGCAGCGGAATCCGGATCGCCGGCAGCTTGTCACGGAAGGGGACGCGGTAGATCTCGGCCTCGCGGGGGCTCGTCGCACGGCGGACGCAAACTTGATACGGGGTGCGATAGGTGTGCGGGATCGATTCCGAATGGACCGCCAGTGTGAAGTCGCCGCCGCGGACGAGATCGATCTCGACAAGATTGACCCCGCCGGCGAGATATTCCTGTTGCTTTCGCGCGTACTCCAATTGTCCTGGAATACGTTTGTTCGAGGGACTGAGAAACTCGATCGCTGTCACGACGCGATTTCCGGAGGACGGATCGATGATCGTCACGTGGCGGTCGAGGACGTCGTCGCCCGCGGGGACGATGACCGGCTCGGCCGCGACTTCCGTCTCGACCAAAGTCGCCACGCCCCCCGCCGCTCCGCCGTCCTCGAAGGCTGGTTCGTGTTCGACGACGCTGACGTCGGGGGCAACGGACCTCGGCCGCGACAAGGATTGCTCGCCGTAGTCGATCGACACGCCCTCTTCGATGCGGGCGATCAACTGCTTCGGCAGCTTCGCCTGGATCTGGTCGCCGGCATAAACGACGAGCCGCGAATGCACGTCGCGCCAGTGGAACTCAAGCCAGGGATCCATGCCGGGGAAGGGACTGCGCATCGCATCACCCCAGATTCATGCTCAACAAGAACTCCTCGTTCGTCTTCGTCCGCCGCATGCGGCTCGTGATCAATTCCATCGCCTCGACGGGGTTCATGTCGTTGAGGACGCGCCGGAGAATCCACACGCGGCGAAGCTCCTCCTCGTCCATCAGCAGCTCCTCGCGGCGGGTGCCCGACTTGTTCACGTCGATGGCGGGCCACACGCGCTTCTCGACCATCCGGCGGTCGAGGTGCAGCTCGGTGTTGCCGGTCCCCTTGAACTCCTCGAAGATCACCTCGTCCATCCGGCTGCCGGTGTCGACGAGGGCGGTGGCGACGATCGTCAGGCTCCCCCCCTCCTCGACGTTGCGGGCGGCGCCGAAGAACCGCTTGGGGTGCTGGAGCGCCCCGCTGTCGACGCCGCCGGAGAGGATCTTCCCGGAGTGCGGGACCTCGCTGTTCCACGCCCGCGCGAGCCGGGTGATCGAATCGAGGAAGATGACCACGTGCTGTCCGTACTCGACCATCCGCTTGGCCTTCTCGATGACCATTTCGGAGACCTGGATGTGCCGGCTGGCGGGCTCGTCGAAGGTGCTCGAGATGACCTCGCAGTTGCCCCCCTTGACCTGGCGCTCCATGTCGGTGACTTCTTCGGGGCGCTCGTCGATGAGGAGCACGATGACGTACGCCTCGGGATGGTTTTCGAGGACCGCCTGGGCGAGCTTCTGGAGCAGGATCGTCTTGCCGGCGCGTGGAGGTGAGACGATCAGCCCCCGCTGCCCCATGCCGATCGGGGCGACGATGTCGACCACACGGGTGCTCAGCTCGTTGGGGTCGGCGGAGAGCCTCAGCCGCCGCTCGGGGTGCAGCGGCGTGAGGTCGTCGAAGAACACCTTGTCGGTGAGGAGGTTGGGGTCTTCGCCGTTGATCGCCTCGACGCGCAACAGCGCGAAGTACCGCTCGTTCTCTTTCGGCGGACGGATCTGCCCGGCGACGGTCGCCCCATTCCGCAGGCCGAAGCGGCGGATCTGGCTGGGGCTGACGTAGATGTCGTCGGGACAGGGGAGATAGTGGTAATCGGGACTGCGGAGGAAGCCGAAACCGTCCGGGAGGATTTCCAGCGTTCCCTCGCCGAACATCAGGCCGTTCATCTTCGTCCTCTCCTTGAGGATCTTGAAGATGAGGTCCTGCTTCTTCAGGCCGGTGTACTCGGTGATCTGCTCCGTGCGCGCGATCTCGATCAGCTCCTTCATCGTGCACCGCTGCAGCTCGGCGATGTGGATGTCGCCCCGCTTGATCTCCTCGTACCGCTCGTCCGCGGAGTACGGCACGCTGCCGCTTCCGTTGCCGTTGACCACATCGGCGGCCGCGCGGGTTTCGGTGGTGGTGCGAGTGCTCATGTCGGTCCCGTGGCTGTGTCAGGTGAAAGGGTGATGGCGGGGACGGCGACCGGGCAGCGGGCGCCGCCGGGGAACCCCGTGGCGGAACTGTTTTCGTGACGCGTGGCAGGTCGGTCGAAGACGGGACGCGAACCGGAATGCGGGATCAGGAAAGCTCTCGGCGGAACGACAGGGACTTCAGAAAGCCTTCCAGCTCCGCGGCCGCCCGTTCCGGCGGACCCGAGTTGTCGATGACGTGATCTGCTCGACTGCGCTTGGTCTCCAGGGGGAGTTGGCTCGCTTCGCGGCGATCCAGTTCCGCCTCGTCCCATCCTCGCGCCGCCCGCACGCGCTCCAGGCGCGAGGGGCGGGGGGTGTCGATGTAGACGACGGCGTCGCACAGATCGTTCCAACCCGCTTCGAACAGGACCGCGGCGTCCAGCAGGATGGCCGCGACTTCCGGATTCGCGCGGGCGTCGTCGATTTCGGTCTCCAGAATTTCTCGAATGCGCGGATGGACGATGAGTTCGAGATCCGCCTTCGCCCGGTGATGCGCTTCGCCGGGACCGAAGACTTCGCGGGCCAGCGCCCCCCGCCGGATTTGCCGATGTTCGTCGAGGATCCCCTCTCCGAAGCGATGTTGCAATTGCCGGATCACGTCGGGGCGTTTCAGCACGTGGTGACCAGCCCGGTCGCCGTCGATGAGGACGATGGATTCGTTTTTCGCGAGGAGGCGGGCGATCGAGCTTTTCCCGGAACCGACGCCTCCGACGAGCCCGATGACGGGTACGCTTTCACGGTCGGACACGGAAGGGGATTCGTTCGGAACGGCGTGAGGCGAATCGAAATGAAGGACAATCCCTTGCGTCGAGGGCTTGGCGCGCCGTCCATGGTGCACGTGATCGCAGAGAGGCGTTTGGGGTGTGCGCCTTCATCCTGACGGAACAATATCCGCCTGTCAACGAAAAAACCCCCGGTTCCGCCAGTTTCGCGCGAATTCGACGCGGGCTAGCCGAACAATTCCGCGATCGGCTCCCCCGGGCTGACGCGCCGGGAGAGGTCGTCCGGCATCCGCGTCGGCATGCCGAGGGCGTGGTACACCGTGGCGCCGAAGTTCTCAGGCGAAACCGGAAGGTCCTTCACATAGGCCCCAATCTTGTCCGACGTGCCGTAAACCGCTCCACCGCGGATCCCCGCGCCGGCGAGCAGGGCCGAATATGCGTTCGGCCAATGGCCACGACCCTTGTTCCCGTCTTCGAACTTCGGCGTGCGGCCGAACTCGCCGACCAGGATCACCAGCGTGTCCTCCAGCAGCCCGCGCTCGTGCAGATCGTCGAGCAGGGTCGAGACCGCCTGGTCGAGCCGCGGCAGCGCGAAGCCCAGCCCGTAAGCCGAGTTGCCGTAGATCGTGTCGCTCCCCTTGTAGAGTACGCCGTGCATGTCCCAGGTCTGGACGTTCTTGAACGCCTCTCCCTCGGGAACGCCGCACCACGCGGTGACGTTGACCATCCGCACGCCCGCCTCGATCAGCCGGCGGGCCAGGAGCAGGTTCTGCCCCAGCGGGTGCCAGCCGTACCGCGCCCGGACCGGCTCCGGCTCGCGGGCCAGATCGAACGCGAGCCGCGACTCCGGTCCGGTGATCAGGTCGAGCGCCTTGCTCTGGAACGCGCGGAGGTCGGCGGGCGCGCCGTGCGACAACCCCGAGTTCCGCGGCGACTCGATCTCGCCGAGGAGGCGAAACCGCTCGTGCAGCCGCTCGCCCGTCAGCCCGGTTGCGGGATCGAACCCCTTGAACCGGAACTCCCGCTGCGAGGGGTTTTCCAAGTCGCGGCCGATGCGGAGCGGCGAATACACCGGCCCGAGCGAACCGCCCCCTTCATAGCGCAGCCCCACGTCGCCGGCGAGGTTCTGCACCCACACGTAGGACGGAATGTTTCGCGTGGACGGGCGGAGCTTGCCGAGCATCGAGCCGAAGTAGGGGGAGTCGTCCTGCGGGCTGCCGTTGGACTGGCCGCTCAGGCAGACGTGCATTCCGTCGTTGTGCCCGCCGTTCGCGTGCGTCATGCTGCGGACGAGAGCGTAGCGATGCGCCAGCGCCGCCAGCCGCGGCAGCTTTTCGCTGACCTGGATGCCCGGAACGCTCGTGGGAATCGGCTGGTAGAGGCCGCGAATCTCGGCGGGCGCGTCGGGCTTGGGGTCGAGCGTGTCGTGATGCGGTGCGCCGCCGTACTGCACGATGAAGATGCACGATTTCGTGCGCCGCTCCGACCCGTAGGCTCCGCGGACCGGCTTGACGGCGAGCAACTCCGGCAGCCCCAGCCCGAACAGCGAGAGGCCTCCCAGTTCGATCAGCCGGCGGCGGCTCAGGCGTGCCGGACAACTCGGATCGCGCGCGGCGGCATTCATCGGGACCGTTCTCCATCGAGTGCCGGGGGCAGAAGCGGATCTGCGACCGAGCCGATTCATCAATCACAGCTTATGCCTTGTTCGCGGATTTCGCAATTCGAATTCCGCTTCCGCGGCCGGTCCGGTGGTTCTCCCTCGCTGGCGCGTCGGGCTGATATGCCCGCCGCGATCGCCGCCGTCACACGTCCAAATCGCGGACCTCGAGGGCGTGTTTTTCAATGAACTCCCGGCGAGGCTCGACCTGGTCCCCCATCAGCACGCGGAAGATCTCGTCGGCCCCGGCGGCGTTCTCCATCGTCACTTCGAGCAGGCGGCGGTGCTCCGGATTCATGCTGGTCTCCCACAGCTCTTCCGGGTCCATCTCGCCCAGCCCTTTGAACCGCGTGAGTTTCAGGCCCTTCTCGCCGATCTTCCGCAGTGATGCCGGCAGCTCGCGAAGATCGGAGAGCCGCGTGTCGCCGTCTTCGTTGCGGAGCACGAACGGGTAGACCGGCTCCCCCTGCTTCATGCCGGCGGAAATGAGGTCCTTGAGCGCCAGGCCGAAGCCTTTCAGCTCGATGAGCACCTCGTTGATCGTCCGCACTTCGTGCAGGTCGAACCGCTGGAGCGGCGCCTCGTGGGCGTCGTGCTCGGCGATCTGCTCGGGGGCCTCCTCGCGGGCGACGGTCTCGGGGGTCTCGTCGGCGACCGGCAGCTCCTCGCCGCGCTTCTCCTCCTCCTCGGCGAGAAAGGCGTCGAGCGCCTCTTTGTCGCGCAGCCAGTGCTCGTCCTTGCCGAGGAACACGCGATAGCGGGGCAGCAACCCGTCGGCACAGGCGGGGAGCGACGCCAGCCGCCGCAGGTCGATCCCGCGCCGCTCCAGCGTGAGGAGCGGCTCTTCGAGTCGACGGACCAGTTCGACGACGCGGTCGAAATGCGCGCCGGAGAACTCGGCCCCGTCCTGCAGGTGCAGCGAGGCCCCCGCCTTTCCCAACTCGATCAGCTCGTCCATCATCTGCTCGTGCGTCTGCACGTAGCGGGTCCTTTTGCGCTGGATGACGCGATACAGCGGCGGCTGGGCGATGAACACGCAGCCGTGCTCGACCAGCTTCCGCATGTGCCGGAAGATGAACGTCAAGAGCAGCGTGCGGATGTGGCTGCCGTCCACGTCGGCGTCGGTCATGAGGATGATCTTGCCGTAGTTCCGCTTCTCGACGTCCTCCAGCTCGGCCCCCGGAGGGAGGCCGACCGCCTTGAAGATATTGACGACCTCGGCGTTGGCGAGCACCTTCAACTGCTGGGCCTTCTCGACATTGAGGATCTTTCCCCGCAGCGGAAGGATCGCCTGGATGTTCGAATCGCGACCGGTGTCGGCCGAGCCACCGGCCGAGTCTCCTTCGACCAGATACAATTCAGTGAGCGCCAAGTCGCGGCTGCGGCAGTCGCGGAGCTTGTCGGGGAGACCGCCCGAGGTGAGCTTGTTCTTGTCGCGGGCCATCTCGCGGGCCTTGCGGGCCGCCTCGCGGGCCTCCGCGGCGCGGAGCCCCTTGTTGGCGATCAGCTTGGCGACTTCGGGGTTCTCCTCGAAATATCGGGCGAGGCCGTCGTTGACGACCGAGGTGACGATCCCCTCGACTTCGCTGTTCCCGAGCTTGGTTTTCGTCTGCCCCTCGAACTGCGGATCGGGGACGCGGATGGAGATGACGGCGGTCAGCCCCTCGCGAAAGTCCTCGCCGGTCGGGAGCGCGTCCTTGAAGATGTTCTCCTTCTTGCCGTAGGCGTTGATCGTCCGCGTCAGCGCGCTGCGGAAGCCGCTGAGGTGCGTGCCCCCCTCGATGTTGTGAATGTTGTTGGCGAAGGCGCGGACGTTTTCGAGGTAGCCGTCGTTGTGCTGCAGCGCGACCTCGACGTGCGCGTTTTCGAGGTCGCCCGTGAGATGGATCACGTCCGGGTAGCTGGGCGTCTCGGTGCGGTTGAGGTGCTTCACGAACTCGACGAGACCGTTCTCGTAGTGGAACTCGTCGGTTTGGCCGGTACGCTCGTCGGAGATGAGGATCCTCGCGCCGGGAGTGAGGAACGCCAGTTCCTGCAGCCGCTTGTGCAACGTGTCGTAGGCGAAGCGGGTGTCGGGAAAGATCTGGGGATCGGGCTTGAAGGTGATCTTGGTGCCGGTCTTATCGCTCTTGCCCAGCTTCTTGAGCGGGTTGCTGACTTTCCCGCGGACGAACTCCATCGTCCACACGTGCCCCTCGCGGCGGATCTCGGCTTCGAGCCATTCGCTGAGCGCGTTGACCGCGGTGATCCCTACGCCGTGCAAGCCGCCGGTGCCGGTCTTGTATCCGCTTTCCCGGTCGAACTTGCCGCCGGCGTGGATCTCGGTGAGCACGACCTCGAGCGCGGGGCGATTGTCGAGCTCGGGCATCGGGCCGACGGGGATCCCGCGGCCGTCGTCCACCACGGTCACCGAGCCGTCCGCGTTGATCTTGACGGTGATGACGGCGGCGTGCTGGTTGACCGCTTCGTCGATGCTGTTGTCGACGACCTCGTAGACGAGATGGTGCAGCCCGCGGGGGGTCGTGTCGCCGATGTACATCGACGGGCGTTTGCGGATCCCTTCGATGCCCTCCAGCGCGCGAATCTGCCGTTCGCTGTATTCGCCGACGATCTGCGCGGCAGGCACGTCGGGCCCGCCGGCGACCTGCTCTGCGAACTCCTCGATCGGGTTTTCTTCGGGAATCTGTGTCACGAAAAATCGGCTCCGTTCAACCGGAACTTGAGATCGCGAATCTTCAGGTCGGCGTGATCGCGCTGGAATGCGGCGAGCAACGACGATTTGTGAAACGAGGCCAGCTCGCTCAACAGGGGCGAGTTGGACACCGCCACGTGCAGCACTCCCCGACGCACCCCGAGGGCCTTCGTGGCTGACGAGATCCGCGGCCCCGCGATCCGCCGCCAGGCGTCGGCCAACTGCGCCTCTCCCCGCGGGCGGGCCAGTCCGCGAAGCGCGACCAGCTCCGACAGGGCCTTCCCCAGCGACTCCGGGCCCGACCGCCTCGGCCTCTTCATCCGTGACCTTCATCTTGTGAAGACGATCCGCGCCGCTGGAGTACAGGCTCCAGCCTGTCGTAGGGGGGGGCTGTGCCCACCGAGCCGGAACGAATCCGTATCCACGACGCTGGTGGGCACAGCCCACCCGACGAGCCTCAGCGGTCCCTCGACAACGGCATGACGACATAGGTGTAAGCATCCTCGACGCGGAACACCGCCGCGCTTTCCGCGTCGATCAAGTGCAGACGCACCTGCTGCTCGGGATCGAGCACGCGGAGAAAATCGGCCACGAACCGGGGATCGAACAGGATCCGCAATTCATCCCCGTCATAGGGAATCGGCACCTCGATCTTCGACTGCCCCACGTCCGCCGCCTGGCTGATCAGCGTCAGCTTGCCGTTCCCGAACACGAAATCGACGCCGCGGCTCTCCTCGTCGGTGACGATCTGCGCCTGCCTCACGGCGGAATGGAACGGCCCGACGAGCAGGTCGATGATCACGTTCGAGTCGCGGGGAATGACGTCGGCATACCGCGGGAACCGTCCCTGGACGAGCTGGCTGGAGATCGTCGAGGCCCCGCTGCGAACGACCACGTCGTTCTGGTGCACCGCCAGCCACACCTCCTCGTCGTCATCGGCAATGCTCCGCTCGATGAGCTGCATCGCCTTGGACGGCACGACCGGATGCGGTGGCTCCAGCTTCGCCCCTTCCGCCCGGCACGCCGACTTGGCCACCGCCAGGCGGCGGCTGTCGGTCGCCGCGAGCGCGATCGCGTCTCCCGACAGCTCGACGAGCACCCCGCCCAGCGCGTACCGCGTGCTCTCCTCGTCGGTCGCGAACAGCGTGCGGCGGATCATCTCCCGCAGCCCGCGGCCCGGCACGACGTGATACTGCGAATCCTGGAATGCGGCGACTTCGGGAAACTCCGCCGGGTCGGCCGCGGCGAGCTTGAACTCGCTCGACCCGGAACGGACCCACACCGCGTCCGCCGTGATTTCCAGATCGACGCCTTCGTCGGTCAGCTCGCGAAGGATCGACATCATCCGGGCCGCCGGCAACAGCGCGGTGACGTCCCCCTCCGCCTCGACCCCTGGAATCTCATAACGGATGCCGACTTCCGTATCGGTCCCCGTGAGGGTGACCGTCCCGCCGGCGGCCTGCAGCTTCACGCTTCTGAGAATCTCCTTGGGGGTGCGGGTGGGGACGACGCCTCCCACCACCTGGAAGGCGGTGGTCAGCGCGGGGCGATGGCAATGCAGCTTCATGGGGACACGGCCGCCTTTCTGCGCTCCGTCGACCGGCAATGACCGGCAGCGGGCTCGCTCCGTGAGGTTCGAATGACCGGCGGGCATCCGCGGGGAACGCCCTCTCCGAGTTTCTCCGGGTTCCGATCCCGGGTCTTCCTTGTCTCTTCAGAATTCCTATAGCAGTCGTAGTATCATGCTCCGCCCCGAATGTGGATCGGTGCGATGTTCCCGCGACGAAACTCCATATTATCGCAATGCTTAATGCGGCTCAAGCACCGCGGACGGCGCCGCCGAAATTCCGTTCGAACTCCGCCGGCAACACGTTCGCGACCCGCCGATGAATGACGACCTCTCCACTTCAGCCCGAAACCCTTCCCCGGCGCTGCGCACTCCTCCACGAATCCTTCCCAGGTTTTGAACGAATGATTCGCGGCAGGCGCCTCGCCGATTCGGCTACTCCTCCGGCGCTCCCAGCGTCTGCCGGATCCGCACGATCTGCTGGCGAAGCCCCGGCTCGTCGGCGAGCAACTCCCTGACCCGCTGGCAGGCGTGCGTGACCGTGCTGTGGTTCTTGCGTCCGAAATAGACCGCGATGTGCGACAATGGTTTCCGAGTCAGCTCTCGGGCAAGGTACATCGCGCATTGTCGTGGGAAAAGGGGCCCTTGCTGCCGGGTCCCGGAGCGGATCGCCCGCACCGAGACGCCGAAATGACGCGCGACGCAACGGGCGACCTCCTGCAAGGCGATGCCAGGGGCCTCGGCCTCGCGCGCCAGCCAGGCAGTGGCGAATGCCGCGTCGATCGGCTTCCCCAAGAGCCGCGACTCCGCATCCAGCCGCATCACCGTCGCCAGCAGTTCGCGGGGCGAAGCCGCCCCCGCCCCCGCAAGCAACCATGCGACGTCCGGTGCGATCGGGACCTGCCGCGTCGCGGCGAAGTGCCGGACCAGATTTTCGCGGCTGTCGCGACCCGGCAGGCGGATGGCGGCGGAGACGCCGCCGCGGCAGCGGCTGACGAGCCGCGGCTCCATCGGCCCCAGTTCGCCGGGCAGATACCGGCAGGTGAGGAGGACGCGGCCTCCCGTGGCGAGCACCTCGTCGAGGATCGCGATCAATTTCCGTTGTGCCTCGCCGCGGCGGCGGAGCCCCTGCAGGTCTTCGCAGATCAGCACGTCGGCACCGGCGTAGGATTGCTGGAACTCCGGGATCGACTCGCCGTCCGAGGCGCTCACGAGTTCGTCGGCGAAGCCGTCCGCCGTGATGTGGACGACCTTGGGCGCCGGCTTGAGCTGTCGCAACTCCCGCGCCAGATGCCCGGCCAGGTGCGACTTCCCGACACCGGACGGTCCCGACACGTAGGCTAATCGGGGCTGTCGCCGGGCCACCGCGCACTTCAATTGCTCGATCGCCGCGTGCGCGAACCGGTTCTCCTCGATGACGAGGAACGGCTCGGCGGTCGTCTTGGGCGAGTAAGCGGCATGTGCCGTTGGAAAAGACATCCCTGCACCCGTTAGCGAGAAAGCCCGCTTCGAACCCCCCCTCCCTCTCAGGGAGGAGTTGTGGCGAGGGTCTTCAGAGTGCCGATCCGTGTAACTCGCGAATCTCCGAGACCCAAACGCATGACGACGCACTCCTGTGCCCTTTCACCCTCCCAGCCCCCTCCCTGAGAGGGAGGGGGAGCGATTCCCCGACGTTTTCTTCAGTCGCTCGACGACCCTCGCGATCCGCCGGATCGCTTCGTCCATCTCGTCCTCCGTGTTATCGACTCCCAGCGAAAACCGCAGCGAAGCCCGCGCGACTTCGAGCGGGCAGCCCATCGCCAGCAGCGCCGGCGCCGGCTCGGCCGAGCCGCTCGCGCAGGTGCTCCCCAGCGAGCACGCCACCCCTTCGAGATCCACCGCGACCAGCAGCGCTTCGCCGTCCGACCCGGGGAAGGCGATGTTGAGCGTGTTCGGCAGCCGTTCCGCTCCTTCGCCATGCACGATGACCGGCGTGCACGAATCGCGCAGCCCTCGCTCCAGCCGATCGCGGAGCGCTGCGATCCTTGCCGCGATCTCCTCACGGCGCTCCGACCAGAGCTCCAGGGCCTTCGCCATCCCGGCGATCAGCGCGACCGGCTCGGTCCCCGGCCGGCGTCCCTGCTCCTGATGCCCGCCGAACAGGTGCGGCGCGAGCCGCACGCCGCGCTTCAGCAACAAAGCGCCGACCCCGCGCGGGCCGTGGAACTTGTGCGCCCCGAGGCTCAGCCCCGCCACTCCCAGCGCGCGGAAATCGACCGGAATCTTCCCCACGGCCTGCACCGCGTCGAGATGCAGTGGCACGCCGCGTTCCCGGCAACGCTCCGCCAGCGGCGCGACGTCCTGCACTACTCCGGTCTCGTTGTGCGCGAGGATCACGGTCACGAGCCGCAGCGTATCCCACGGCAGCTCCGTAGGGTGGGCTGTGCCCACCAGCGGCGAGCGAGAATCCCCCGTCCCGAGTTGGCGGGCATAGCCCACCCTACCATATTGCTCCGGAATCAACCGCCCCTGCGAATCGACCGCGAGCGTGTGCAGCTTCCAGCCGCGGGCGGCGAGCTGCCGGCACGCTTCGACCGTCGCGGGGTGCTCGCCGGCGGTGAGGGCGATCGTTCCCGGCGTTCCCTGCGTCGCCCCGAACAGGAACAGGTTGATCGACTCGGTCCCGCCGCTGGTGAAGATCACTTCGTCCGGCTCCGCCCCGAGCAGCGCCGCCATCCGCTCGCGGGCCGATTCGAGCGTGCGGCGGGCGACGCGCCCGGCGGCATGCCGGCTGCCGGGGTTCGCATAGCTCTCCCGCAAATGGCGAGCCACGACCTCGACCACCTCGGGAAGCGGCCGCGTGGTGGCATTGTGATCGAGGTCGATCCGCGTAGGGGCGTCGTTCGTGGCGGAGGAAGAGGAGGACATCGTGCCGCGCGAGGGAATAGGGAGCGAGCGAGGAAGCGAAGAAAGGGACCGTCATGATATGCCCCGCCGCCCCATCCATCAACACGCCCCAAGCCGCCGGGCGGCGTCCCGGCGGACAGGGTTCGTAGTGACCCGCGTCAGCGGGTCGATGCGAATCGCCGCTCACTCACGCACCCAAGTCAATCCGCCTCCTCCAGAAACTCGGCGGGAATCTTGTTGCCGCAGTGGCGGCAGTAAGACTTCAACGTGGGATAATCTCGCGGGAGAACCCGCTTCCGGCAGAACGGGCAGCGCGAGACGACGCACAGTGCAATCACACCGCCGAGCATGACGACGACGCAGACCGGCATCGCCGCGACGGTGACGACGATCCACCATTCCCGCGTCCGCACCCGTTTCACCAACTCAGGGTCATCTCGGTAGATCGGTCCCGGCATTCGCGGAGGCGGGGAGTGAATCGGCCCGTCCGGATGTCCGACTCCGCGCGGCCAGCTCCAATGCGGCGGAACGGGATCCTCTTGATGCACCACCTTTCGCGCGGCGGCGGTACGCCGCGCCGTTTCGAGTTCCATACTCTGCAAGAACGCCACGATCAAGAGGAACAACCACATCCCGGCGCCCGCGATGACGAACGGCATGATCCGCCGCCGGACCTTCTGGTACTCGAGAAATCGCCGATGCGCGGCGCGTGACATTTCATCCATGGTTCCGTCGTTTTCAGTTCAACCCGAAGGCTGCCACTGGCTTGCCAGTGCTGTTTCGTTCGACAAGGCGGTTTCCTGGATATTCGGCGACGGGAAAGCTTGCACTTTCCATCGCGACTCCTCCCTCAGCGGTTTCGGCGCAACGAGTTCCGCCGCTGGCGGTGAGGGAACTTGCCGCGCATCGCGGTTCTCGCGATCGGCAGGGGGCCGAAAAGAGCTGCGTCCC
>JBBDNU010000112.1:0-22798 GCA_040877365.1 Planctomycetales bacterium | reverse complement strand
GCGGAGTGCGGAGTGCGGAGTGCGGAGTGCGGAGTGCGGAGTGCGGAGTGCGGAATTCGGAGTGCGAGCCTCGCCCTCCTATCGGATCATCAACCTTCACACTCCGCACTCCGCACTCCGTGGGGGCGGGCCACGTCCCGCCGGGCCGGCGGGACGTACTTCGTCGCCCCTCGACCTATGGGGGGCAGGTTGCGCGACTAGTTGTTTGAGCGGCGGGACCGGGAGCAGCCGGCCCGCGGGGCCGCGACGGCGGCCGCGCTTCGCAACTCGCATTCGCATCGCGACTTCCGCCCCGCGGCCCACCGCGGCGGCCGAAACTTCGGCGGCTCGCGGATGCCGCCCGCCGGCCCGCAGCCGCGGGGCGACGGTTTTTCACTACTCCCGCTCGTCGAATCACTTGCGACGATTTCGGAAATCGCGAAAAATTTCGGCAGCGAGTTCCAAAACAGGGGTTCGAAGCGGACCGCGGACCAGCCCCGGCATCCTCCCACGCGAACTATGGGGATCCTCCGGTAACAAGCGCAACGTCGACAGCATAGAGTGCGGGCGAAGGGACGTGGATCAGTCTGCACCGCGGAGACGATGCTTCGTGATCGACGCGACGTGGTACAAGGACGCGATCGTCTACCAGTTGCACGTCCGCGCCTTTCACGACAGCGACGGCAACGGCGTCGGCGATTTCCGCGGGCTGACGCAGAAGCTGGATTACATCCGCGATCTCGGGGCCACCGCCATCTGGCTGCTGCCGTTCTACCCTTCTCCTTTGAAGGACGACGGATACGACATCGCGGATTACCGGCGCGTCCACCCGGCGTATGGAACGCTGGACGACTTCCGCGAGTTCCTCGAAGAATCGCACCGCCGCCGGCTGCGGGTGATCACCGAGCTGGTCCTCAATCACACCTCGGACCAGCACCCGTGGTTCCAGCGGGCCCGGCGGGCGGCGCCCGGCAGTCCCGAGCGGGCGTTCTACGTCTGGAGCGACGATCCGCACCGCTACGCCGACGCCCGGATCATCTTCAAGGACTTCGAGACCTCGAACTGGGAATGGGACCCGGTCGCCGAGGCGTACTTCTGGCACCGATTCTACAAGCACCAGCCGGACCTCAACTACGAGAACCCGGCCGTCCGCGGGGCGATGTTCGACGTCCTCGACTTCTGGCTGGCGATGGGAGTCGACGGGCTGCGGCTGGACGCCGTGCCCTACCTCTTCGAGCGCGAGGGGACGTCGTGCGAGAACCTTCCCGAGACGCACGAGGCGCTTCGGGAGCTGCGGCGGCACGTCGACGAGCGGTTCGAGGGGCGGATGCTGCTGGCCGAGGCGAACCAATGGCCGGAGGACGCCGTCGCCTATTTCGGCAACGGAGACGAGTGCCACACGTGCTTCCATTTCCCGCTGATGCCGCGGCTGTTCATGGGGCTGGAGCGGGAGGACCGGTTCCCGATCGTGGACATCCTGGAGCAGACGCCGCCGATCCCCGAAAACTGCCAGTGGATGACGTTCCTGCGGAACCACGACGAGCTGACGCTCGAGATGGTGACCGACGAGGAGCGGGACTACATGTACCGCACGTATGCGGCCGATCCGCGGGCGCGGATCAACCTCGGCATCCGCCGGCGGCTGGCGCCGCTGATGGGGAACGATCGCCGCAAGGTCGAGTTGATGACGATGCTGCTGCTCACGCTGCCGGGGACGCCGGTGATCTACTACGGCGACGAGATCGGGATGGGGGACAACATCTACCTCGGGGACCGGGACGGGGTCCGCACGCCGATGCAGTGGAGCATCGACCGCAACGCGGGGTTCTCGAAGGCGAACCCGCAGCAGCTTTATCTGCCGGTGATCGTCGATCCGCAGTTTCACTTCAGCACGATCAACGTCGAGGCGCTGGAGGGAAACCCGCACTCGCTGTTGTGGTGGACGCGCCGATTGATCGCGCTGGTCCGCAAGCGATACCGCGTGTTCGGCCGCGGGAGCATCGAGTTCCTGTATTCCGAGAACTCGCGGGTGCTGGTGTTCGTGCGGCAGTACGGGGAGGAGACGGCGCTGGTCGTCGCGAACCTGTCGCGGTTCTCGCAGTACGTCGAGCTGGATCTCGCGCGGTTTCAGGGGCGGGTCCCGGTCGAGCTGTTCGGGCAGACGCACTTTCCGCCGATCGGCGAGCTGCCGTATCTGCTCACGCTCGGGCCGAACGCCTGCCTGCTGTTTTCGCTGGAATCGCAATACGAGGGGCCGCAGGGTGAAGCGCCGCGGCTGCCGGCGATCGACTGGGGGCCGAACTGGGAAGATCTCGCCTATCACGCCGGCCGGGACCGGCTGGAGCACGTGCTGCCGCAGTTCCTCGAACGCCAACGCTGGCTCGAGGACCGGCCGCGCAAGGTCCGCAACACGCGGATTCGCGACGGCATCCGGCTCGATCGCGGGAGCGAGGGGGCGCCGCTGCAACTGGCGGTGGTCCATGTGGACTACGCCGATGCCGAGCCGGAGACGTTCGCCATCCCCCTGTGCTGCGCCTGGGACAAATGGGCGGCGCAGGTGGCGCGGGAGCACCCGGCGGCGGGGATCGCCTGGCTGCGGGGGACGCCGGAGGACGCGGAGCAGCCGCGGCTGTTGTACGATGCGAGCTTCGAGATCGGGACCGCTGCCGTGCTGTTGCAGGTGACGTGCGGGGCGAAGCCGGCGGCGAGCGACTCGTCGCGGCTCGAGGCGGGCTTCCGCGACGAGATGTTCGCCGAGCAGTGCCCGGACCCGGGCCCGCACCGCCCGATCCGCTGGCTGCGGGACGAGACGCTCCGCGTGACGGCGCGGCTGCACGAGCTGTTCGCGATCGACGAGCGGATCGTGGCGAAGGTGTTTCACAAGATGGAGCCGGGGACCAACCTCGACGTCGAGCTGGGACGGTTCCTGGAGGAGCACGGGCCGCCGGATCTCGTCCCGCGGATCCATGCCACGCTCGACCTGGTTCGGGCGGGCGAGCGCTCGACGCTGGCGGTGTTCCGCGAGACGTTTCAGGGGGAAGGGACGGGGGGGAGCATCGCGGCGACCGATTTGTGCCTGTTTCTCGAGCGGGTCGGGTCGGAACCGTTCGCCGAACGGATGCTGGGGCTGCTTCCCTCGGAGCGATATTGGCTGTACGGCGATGGACCGGAATGCCCGCCGGAGATCTGGGAAGTCGTCGGCGGCTTCCTTCAGAACGCGGAATGGATGGGCGCGCGGACGGCGGAGATGCACCTCGCGCTCGCCTCCGACCGCGAGCATGCCGAGTTCGCCCCCGAACCGTTCACCAACTTCTACTGCCGCGGGCTGTATCAGACGATGCGCGCCGCCGCCCGGCGGACGTTCGACGACGTTCGGCAGCGACATCAGTCGTGGCCGGCGCCGGAACGGGAACTGGGCCGCGAGCTGCTCGAACTCGAGCCGGGGCTGTTGCAGTGGTATCAGCAGGTGACGAGCCGGCGGCCGGCGGCGTTGCGGATCCGCTGCCACGGCGATTTGCACCTCGACAAGCTGCGGTTCACGGGGAGCGGTTTCCGCATCGTCGATTTCGAGGGGGACACGACGCGGTCCTACGGAGAGCGGCGGATCAAGCGGTCGCCGCTGCGCGACGTGGCGCGGCTCGCGCAGTCCCTGTACCGCATCGGCCGGCTGGGCGTAGCGGGGGAATTGCCGGGCAGCGCCGCCTTCGCCGCCGACGCCGAGCATTTCTCTCCGTGGGCCGACTTCTGGTACTCATGGGGGGCGGCGACGCTGTTGCGGAGCTACTTCCGCACCGCGTCCACGGGGGGCTTCCTGCCGCAACGCCCGGAGGAGTCGCGCGACTTGTTGCAGCTGTTCGTGATGGAGTCGGCGATCGAGGAGCTGCGCCGCGGGCTGCACAAACGGCAGGAGCGCCGCGACGTCGCGCTGCAGGCGGCGCTGTGGCACTACGAAGCCCGCGGCGGCGATCCGCGACATGCGCCGGTGTAGAGCTCGAAAATCCCGAGTTTTCGACGCAAAGGATCCGCGAAAAAAGAACTTGATGAACTTGCTATTGCCTCAAATCGTGATTTCAAGCGATCGTTCGCGGATGCATGACGCACGAACGATCGAAGGGATTCGGCGGTCTCCGGCTGCTATTCCTCGACGTGCCCGTAGAGCGGCTGGTGACGGTAGTAGACCTGGAGGATCAGGAGTTTCATCGCGGTGGAAAAGATCCGCCCGCCGCGCTGCTCCCACTGGTCGATCGGCGTCCAGGTCCCCTTCATCCGCCCGTCGATCGTTTGCGTCTCCTTGAGCAGCTCCTTCATGCGGGGGTTCCACGTCTCCCAGTAATCGCCCGACATGTGGTACAGGACCTGCGTGGCGTAGTACCAAGAGTACGACGTGTCGTGCTGGTTCTTGTCGGGCAGGTGCTTCAACAGGTAGTCGGCCCCGGCGATCAGACGGGGGTCGTCCCGGTCGGCGCCGATGAACTGCAGCGAGAGCAGCGCCTCGGAAGTCATCGCGGG
The DNA here is from genome assembly GCA_040877365.1 of Planctomycetales bacterium. Classification (GTDB taxonomy): domain Bacteria; phylum Planctomycetota; class Planctomycetia; order Planctomycetales; family Planctomycetaceae; genus JBBDNT01. The sequence goes on along the minus strand of JBBDNU010000112.1, from coordinate 18,310 downwards.
GGTGGGAGCGCGCCCGCGCTGGTAGCTGAACAGCCCGCCCACCGGCTGATTGTGCTCGACGTGCCGCAGCCACGTGTGGACCTTTTCGAGCGTGTCGTCGGAGACGTCGAGGCCCGCCTTGCGGCCGAACCAGAGGGCCATCACCTGCCAGCCCACGACCGAAGTATCGCCGTCGTCGCCGGGGTGGTAGCGCCAGCCTCCCGTCGTCTTGTGCTGCGCGGCGGCGATGAAGTCGAGTGACTTTTGCGCGGCGCGGCGGTACTTCTCGACGTCGCCGTCATTCTCGCCGCGGCTCATGGCGTAGGCTTCGCAGAGGGCGATCGCGCCGACGGCGTGGCTATACATCCAGTTCTGCGAGTTGCCGGGCACGAACAGGTCGCCGTTGTCCTTCTGGTGCTCGATGAGCCAGCCGACACCCCTGGCCACCGTGTCTTTGTAGGGGCCGTCGCGGTGGGTATGGCCTTCGGTCAGAAACGGCAATAAGGCGAACCCGGTGGCGGCGGTGTCGGACTGCTCGGAGCCGGCGTGCGTGCAGTTCTCGTGCTTGCCGGCGCAGTTCTTGTGGAAGGCGTGCAGGCTCCAGCTTCCGTCCTCGTTCTGATGTTCGGCCAACCATTCCAATCCGCGGCGCACGGCCTCGACCGTCTCGTCGTCCCCTCCCGCCTTTTCGAGGAACAGCTTGCGCGTCTCGCCACGGCGCATGAACTGCAACGCCTCGGTCCCGACTTCGTCCTCGGCGAACGCGATGCGCGGGGCGCGGGCCCGGCGACGATCGAGCCGGCTGACCGCCGGTCCCAGCGAAGGGGGCGCGTCGCGCCGCTCCTCCGAGAGCGCGCCGAGCACGAGCCGATGCCTGTCGCGAGTGACGGGGCCGGTGAGTTCCTCCGGCGCGCGGACCGATGCGAGCAACGGCCGGTCCGCCGCGCGATCGAGTTGGACGACCGCGCCATCGATCGGCCGGTCGGCCGGCGCATTCGCGGTCGGCTCGCTCGCCGGACCGATTTCCTCGCCGAGTCGCGCGAGGGTCCGATCCTCTGCGCGCGGCAAGCGCTTCGCCAGCGGCGACGAGATCAGGGCCGTCGCGCCGGCGACGTCGATCGAAAGGTCCGGGGGCGCGTCGAAGCGCGACCGGGCCGGCTTGACCGGCAGGCGATCCGCACCGTCCGGCGTTTCGAGACGTTCCGGCGCATCGGGCGCATCCGATTCGGCCCTGGCGATCCGAAGCTCGCGCGGCGAGAGAGGAGATTCGGTCGATCGCTCGCTCGCCGACTGGGAAATCGCCGGCGCAGACTCCGGCTGCTCGGAGATGTCCGCAACGCGCGGCGCGCGGTCCGGTCGAGTCGTCTGACGCGACAGGTCGATCTTCTGGCGCAACGGCTCCGGCGACTCGTTCCGCTCCAGTTTCGCGAACTCGACGGGCTTCGGCTCGATGCGCGACGGCGGTGAGATCGCGGTCGGGGCGATGAGGCGCGGCTGAGTCGAAACGGTCTGCTCCACCTTCGCCATTTCGACGGTACGAAGGCTGGGACGCACCGGCGCGCCGGGCGACTCCTGCGGCGCCGGAACCTCCGGCGCGTCCGCCGCGGCGACTTCCCGGGCGGCTTCCGGCGGGGCGGCGGTCCTGCGGACGAGTTCCGTCGGCTCGCGAAGCGCGGCCGGCGCGCGGTCCGCTTCGACGGTCAACAATCTCTCCGGCAGGACCGACGCGGGCTGCGGCTTGCGGAGCGGCGGCGCACCGGGGTTGTCGGAAGGGGTCGGCCGCACGTTCGGCGTCGTCGTCGATTCCGACCGGGCCACCTCGACCGGCGAAGCCGCCGGACGGGCCGGCTCGGATTCCGACGGCGCGGGACCGGTGGAAGGCTCGGGAAGCGCTTCGCGCACTTCCGCCACTTGCGGCGCGTCGGCCGGCCGCGAACGCGGCGTCGGCGGACTCACGAGGCGGCGCGTCGGCTGGGGAAGTTCGGGCTGCTCGACTTCGGCGATCCGCGCCGGCTGCGGCCTTGCCGGTGGACGCGGCACCAAGGAAGCTGGCTGCAAAGGCGGGAAGTCCTGCGCGGCCTCCGGTTGCCGGCGCGCCACGGGAACGTCGCGCGGGACGGGAAGCTGCGGATCCGGCGGAGCGTCCACTGCCGCGGGGGCTGGCTCGGGAAGCTCGGGCAGCTCCCGCACCCGGACTTCGGGAAGCGAGGGGCGGCGCGCCAGTTCGCGAAGCTCAGGCTGCCGCGGCGCCTCGGACGGAAGCGGAACCGGCAGGACCTTTTCGCGCGGCAACTCCCGCGCAATTCGGGCGGGGACCGTCGGTAGCTGCGACTCCGTCCGCCGCGGAACGGACTGCGGCTCGGTTTCCTGACGCAACGGCGGCACGGCGGCCGACTGCTCCAAAGCCAGCGCGTCGTCCACTTTCTCGTAGGCTTCGCGGCCGTCCTCGTGCGACTGATGATCGGCTTCGCCCTGGAGCATCGGGACCGGCACGACGTCCGTGGCGTCGCTGATGAGGATCTGCACGACTTGCGGAAACGTCCACAGGGCGAGCAGGAAGATCAGCAGCAGGTGCAGCATCACGCTGCCCAGGAAGAAGCGGGCGGACTGCGCGGTCCGCGGCAGCCGTCCCCGCAAATACCACAGGCCGGCGAAGAGCGCCGCGAGCGCGAGCGTGAGCAGCAGGAGCAACCACCAGTATTTCCCCACGGCGCCGAGGTCGCGGGCCTGCCAGTGCGAGACTTCGACGATCTCCTCAGCCCGGCTGACGTACAGCCGGTCGCGTCCTTCGCGGTTGCTGGAGAAGACGAGCGTGAACCCTTCGGGCGACAGGGCGGGCTCGGTCTCGTGAGCGGCGGTGTTCACGCTGGGGCCGAGGTTTTCGGGTTCGCCGAACCGGTCCCGCGCCCAGCGCGCGCGGTACAGGTCGAGATTGGGCCGTTCCGCGGCGCGGGCGGTCCGGTCCGACGCGAAGTACAGGAACGCGCCGTTCGGCGAGACGTACGGCGCGCCTTCGTTCGAGTCGCGGCGGTTCAGCTCGGCGATGGGGACGCTCGGCCGCCAGGCCTCTTCCGGCGCGTCGCGGCGCGCCATGTAAAGGTCGAACGTCGAAGCGGTCAGCCGGGCGCGGAGCGTCGTTCTCCACTGGCGACGCCGTTCGTCGGGACCGCTCTCCGGCTCGGCGTCCGTGCGGCGGTTCGACGCGAAACAGAGCGTCAACCCGTCCGGGGCGAGCGCGGGGTCGTATTCGTGCGCCGGTGAATTGACCCGCGGCCCCAGGTTCCGCGGCGCGCTCCAGCCGTCCTCCGCGCGCGCGGCGACGTACAGATCGTACCCGCCCTCTCCGCCCGGGCGGTCGGAATAGAAATAGAGCTGCTTTCCGTCGCCGCTGAGGTTCGGGCCGAGCTCGTCGTGCGGCGTGTTGAGGTCCTCGATCGGTTCGCCGGCGGTCCACGTTCCATCGACCAAACGCGCCCGGAAGATGTCGGATTGCCCGTTCGGATCGCGGCGGGTGTAATAGAGCGCTGTTCCGTGTTCGGCGAGACGCGGGGTGGCCAGCTCTTCGGCTTCCGCCTGCTGGGAAAGAAGGCCCTCGATCTCCCGGGCCGGTTTCCACACGACGCTGCGTCGCGGCGGCGCGTGGTCGGCGTCCCAGCGGGTCGAGCCGTCGACCGGGACGACTTGCTCGACGCGGCGGGGAAGCGCCCACCAGGCGATCCCGGCCACGATCAGCAGGCCGATCGCCGCGGGAAGCTGCCAGGAACGGCGGAACCGCGAGAACGCGGGGCCGCGATCGTGCTCGACTTGGGGCATGGCGGTCCTCCCGCATCGTTCGTGGAGCTGCCTCGGCTTCACCGGCACGGCGCCGGCCGACGACCATCAGTTCGCGGCGACGTCCTGCCGCTGAAGGGCGGAGACGGTGTAGTCCATCTGCGCCTTCTTGCAGAGTCCGACGACGCGCATCGTGAACTTCAGCGCGCTGTCGCCGTCGGCGTAGATGAGCGCCCGCTTGTGCGGGTTCTTCTCGTGGACCGCATGGAGCAGTCCGGCCAGCCCGGCCTCGTCGTAGTCCTTCTGGACCACGCGGTACGTTCCGTCGCGGGTGACGTTGATGACCAGGTCCTGCGTGCCCGCGAGCGGCTCGGCGGCGGCGACCTCGGGGGGGTTGATGTCCGCCTCGCGCTCCTCGCGATCGTAGGTCGTCGCGACGAGGAAGAAGATCAGCAGCAGGAACACCACGTCGATGACGGGAGTCAGGTTCGGGCCGTCCGACTCGGCCGTCGATGCGGGGAGCTTCATGGAAGGTTCCGGGATGCGAGGTGCGGGAAAATCGCGGAATCGAGGAGCCGCTGCCGGCATTCGCTACTTGGCGGCCGCCGCGAGGACGCGGACGTCGGCCTCGGACTCTTCGGCTTCGGCCGCCTCACCCTCGGGCGGCCCCGGCGCGGCGTCGGGCGCCGAGCCCGCCAGCAGGGGAAACGTCCGCATCAGACGTTCGTCGATCTCGCGGAAGAACTTCTCGACCTTGGCGTTGTAGTAGGCGGCGAGCAGCAGACAGGGAATCGCGATGACGAGACCGGCCGCGGTCGTGAGCAGGGCGAGGTAGATTCCCTGGGCCATGAGCTGCCCTTTCCCGAGCCCTTCCTGGCTGGCGGTGCGGAACGCGATGATCATGCCCACCACCGTCCCCAGCAGCCCGACGAGCGGGGCGATGCTGCCGACCGTGCTCAGCGGGCGAATCCGGCCGCGGACGTCGGCCATCTCGCGGGCCGCCGCGTCTTCCATGCACTTTTCGACCTCGGTCAGCGGGCGGCCGACGCGGAGCAACCCCGCATCGAGAACCCGTGCGATGGGCGCGGCATTCGCCGCGCACAGTCTGCGGAGCGAGTCGAGGCGCGGCTTGTCGCGCGCCAGGATCTGCCGCAACTCTCCTTCGAACCCGGCGGGAATGATCTTCTCGCGGCGGGTGTTGACCGCCCGTTCGATCGCGATGGTCGCCGAGACCAGCGAGAACAGGAGCAGCACGAGCATGAAGCCGATCCCCATCGGTCCGCTCTGAAGGACGAGCTCGAGGAACGACTCGTCTCCCGTGGCGGCCGCGGCGACGAGGGAAGCCGGGGAATTGCCCTCCATCGCGTTCGGCGCGGCGGCCGGTTCGTTCGGTGCGGCTTCCTGGGCGAAAAGGGGCGAAGCGGCGACGAACAACATCGCCGACAGCAATGCCATCGACCACAACGGGCCGGAACGGGTCGTATCGTGCATGAATGGCTTCTCCGGGAGAAACGTGCGATTCGGGGTGTCGCTGAATTCGCAAGAATTCAGCCCGTGCCGACTGAATTCTTGCGAATTCAGCTACTTGCCGTTTGCGTCGCAGACACTCAAGGCTGCTTGTCGAGATTGGCGATCAGTTGCGCGGCGTCCTTGGCGCGGGGATGCTCCGGGTGCTTGTCGATGACGATCCGGAGTTCGACGCGGGCCTGTTCGGGCTGCTTCAGCTCGATGAAGCAGCGTCCCGCCTCGTAGTGGGCCAGCGCCTGCCACTCCTTGTAGGGATAGCCGACCGCGACTTCGAGGAAGTGCTGAACGGCCTCGGCGTGCTTCTTCTGGGCGAAGGCGCACTCGCCGATCATGAAGCGGGCCTTGGCGGCGGTCTCGGTGTCCCCCTTGGCGATCTGCTCGTAAACCTGCTTCGCCTCGTCGAACTTGCTCTCGTTCTGCAGGGCGAAACCGACGCCGTAGCGGGCCTCGTGCTTCTTCTCGAACTCGGGAAACTTCTGAAGCAGAGTGGAATAGTATTGCCGGCTGTCCGGCCATTTCTTCTCGGCCGCCGCGCAGTCGCCTCCCCGGTACAAGGCGTAGGCGAGATCCTTGGCGGCGTTCGCGGCGATCACCTTCTGGAAATGCGGAAGGGCCTTGGCGAACTCGCTCTGGCGGTAGAGCGATTCGGCCAACAGGAATTCGCCGTCCACCGCGAGCTCGCCTTGCGGATGCGCTTCGAGCTGCGCCGCAAGGGTCTTGGCGGCCTCGGCGAAGGCATCCTGATTGAACTGCGTCCACGCGAGCTTGTATCGCAGGCGTTCCTGAAGCTCCGGCTTCTTCGCCAGCTTCGCCCCGGCGGTGAAGGCCTCGGCGGCCTTGTCCCATTCCTTCTGCCGTTCGTGGTGGTCGCCCACGCGGAACCAGGCCTCGGCGGCGCTGCCGCTCTCCGGGTGCTCGGTCGCCAGCCGTCGGAAGGCCGCCGTCGCCTCGTTCGGCTTCTCGAGCGCGGACCAGGCGTGGCCGATTTCGTACAGCACCTGGTCCGCCCTTTCGTACTTCGGGCTCGCGGCGAGCAGGTCGCCCCATGTCTTGATCGCGTCCTGGTGCTTTCCCAGCCCCGCCTGGCAGAGGCCCAGCGCGAACCGCGCCTCGCGCGCGTCTTCGTCTCCCGGCTTCCCCTGTAGAAACTGCGTGAAGTCCGCCGCGGCCGGCTCGTATTTCTTCGCTTGCTGATGGCTCACTCCGCGGAGATAGCGCGCCTGGGACGCGATCTCCGCCTCGGCATGTTCGTTCAACAACTTCGTCAGTTCGGCGGCCGCCGCGTCGTAATCTCCCTTGGCGAAAAGGGCCGTCCCGCTGCCGTAAAGCGCCCGCGGCGCGAGTGGATCCTTCGGGATCTCGGTGACGACGTTGCGGTAATTGGCGACGGCATCATCGTACTTCTTCCCGGCGAACGCGATCTCTCCGAGTTGGAAGAAGGCCTGGCCGCGGAGAGCGCTCTTGGGGAACTGGTCGTTCAGCCGCACCAATTCGACGGCGGCTTGATCGAGCTGGTCCTGCCGCCGCAGGCCGCCCGCCAGCAACAGCAGGACTTCGTCGCCCCGCTCCCACTTCGGGTTCGCCTGCCAGGCGGCGCGCAAGGCTTGCGTGGCCGGCTCGTGCCGCCCGGCGTCGAGATGGCTGCGCCCCGCGAGCAGGTGCGCTTCGGCCACGAGTTCGGGCTGCTTGAGCAGCGGAACGGCCTTGGCCAACTGCGCGACCGCATCGTCGAATTTCTTGGCCGAATACAAACAGTAGCCGATTCGCACGCGCGACAACGCGGCTTGGCCGTCGTCCGGATGACGATCGACGAGTTGCTGGAACAACGCCTGCGCCTTCGCGAAATCGGGAGGTTCCGCCACCAGGCTGCTTTCCGCCCCCACGAACAGCACCTGCGGGTGCAGCAGATGCTCGGCGAATCGCGACTCGCCCAGAAAGGTCTCCGCGTGCTTGCGGGCGGCCGCGTAATCCGCCGTTTCGAAGGCGGCGCGCGACGCCCGGTACAGCGCGTCGGCCGCGAGCGGATCGGCGGCGTGCTTCGCCGCGAATTCGGCATATTGGCCTGCCGCCTCCTTGAGGCGTTCGGGCTGCTCGGCAACGGCGTCGATCCGCGCCAACTGCAACTGCGGAAGGCGGTCGCTCTGGGGATACGCGGCGATCGTCTGCGCCAGCACCTGCTCGGCCTCGGCGGCTCGTGCGAGCCGCAGCAGCGACCGGCCGAGCCAATACGCGGCCTCGGGAGCGGTGTCGGGGGACTTCAGCGCCACGACCTGTTCGAGGTCGGCCCGCGCTGGCTCGTACTTCTCGCCGCGGAAGCGGCACTTTCCCGCCTCCAGGAGCGCCGTTCCCGCGTAGGAACTCTTCGGGAACTTCTTCGGGAGCGACTCGTACAACGCGGCGGCGTCCTCCGGCTTGCTCTGCTCCAGCCGCGACAGCGCCTGCTGCAACAACGCGTAGTCGGCGAAGGCGAAATCGGGAACGGCCGCGAGTTCGGCGAACAGCTTTTCCGCTTCGGCGAATTGCTTGCGGGCGAGCTGGACCATTCCCAGCCGCAGGCGGCACTCGTTCGCCTGTTCGGCCTGCGGGAACTGCTTGAGAAACGCCGCGAACGTCTGCGCCGCCTCGTCGAACTTAGCGACTTCCTGCTCCGCCGTGCCGAGCGCGTAGGTGGCGTCGGCAAGCAGCCGGCTGTGGGGATATGCCGTCAGCAGATTGCGATACACGGGCAGCGCCGCGGCCTTGTCGCCCGCGGCATACAGGCATTCCGCCTGGTAATAGATCGCCGCGTCGGCCTGGTCGCTTTTCGGGTGCTGCTGCGGAACGAGGGCGAATGTCTGGGCGGCCTGCTGGTAGTCTTCGGGCTTCCGCGACTCGCTCGCGACGCCGTACTGGACCAGACCGAGGTTGAACTGGACGCCGTCGCGGTGCTCGAACTGCGGGTGCTTCGCGAGAAGCTGCGTGAAGGTCGCCGCCGCCTCGGACAACTGCTTCTGCTGGTACTGGCAGACGCCGAGGTGATACTGGGCGTTGGGGATCCGCTCATCCTGCGGATGGTCCTGGATGAACTGCGTCCAGCGCTTGGCCGCCTCGGGATACAGCTTCAACTGCTGGTTCGTCAAAGCGACGGCGTAGTCGCGCCGCGCGGCGGCGTCCGCGGCTTCCTTTTCCGCTTGAGCGATCGCAACGGGAGGCGCGAACGCGAAAACCATCGCGGCGGCGAATGCCACGGCACTCAGCAGTTTCCGGTGCTTCATCCAAACTCCTCCGAGTCTCTGACGCGGCAAAGGATCGCCGTAGCCGCCCCCTCAACGTATCAAGTTTCGCTGATCGTTCAAGTCGGATCGCTCCCGGGGCGAATCGGGGAGCCTGCCGATTGCCTTGATGAACACGTTCATTCCGCTCTCTTCAACGCATTTCCGGCTGCCGACTCAGTCCTTCGTCGTTCGGGTTTCGTCGGTCGGGATTCGTCCGCGGGCGGGATCGGTCTGCACGATGGCGACGGCCGCCAGGATCAGGACGAATGCGAGCGCGTACCGCCAGGTGAACGTCTCCCGCAGCACGAGCACCGAGAACAGGGCGAACACCACCAGCGTGATCACCTCCTGGATGATCTTGAGCTGGGCGGCCGAGAAGCCTTCCTGCACGTAGCCGATGCGGTTGGCCGGCACTTGCAGGCAATATTCGAAGAACGCGATGCCCCAGCTCGCGAGGATCACGATCCACAGCGGGAGCTTGCGGTACTCCGGCTTGAGGTGCAGATACCAGGCGGTGGTCATGAACACGTTGGAGAGCACCAACAGGATGACGGCACGCATGACGACTCCATTCGAAATGGCAAGCGCGGATTCGGCCGCGCTCAATCCGCCCGATCATTCCGCGCATCGAGGCGCTTGAGCACCATTTCCCAGATCGGGACCAGCCCCAGCCGCTCGGCCCATTCGCGGATATACCGGCGATCGACGCGATCGGGGTTCATCTGGAGCACCCCGGCGATGTCGCGGAGGTGCTTGTCGGAGCCCCCCTGCTGGTAGAAGTCCAGCTTTTTTACGATTACGTCCTCGATCGAGGCGAACGTGGCTTCGTAATCTTCGACCGGCCGGACGCGCACGCCGCGGGCGAAGCGGCTGTCGTCGAAGGGGATGTCGCGGCGGAGGATGAAATCGACCTTCAAGCCGGCGGGAATGTGGATCACGTTGAATTGCCGCTTCGTCGCCACCGCCTCGCGGACCGCCTGCTCGCTGACGTAATAATCCGGCGCGGGAAAGGCCGCGCACAGCGCGGCGATGTGCTTCGGGCGCAGATCGACGACGATGTCGATGTCGTTCGTGAACCGCGGCTCCCCTGCGGCGATCGTGACGGTCGAGCCGGTCACGAGATATGGGATTGCGAGACGGTGCAGAACCGACGCGACATACCGCAGCAGGTCATACGGCTCCATGCGAGAGCCTCCGCGCCGTCTCCCTCTGGATTTCCGCATCGCTCCATTCGGGGTGCTCGCGACGCAGGGCCGTCGCGGTCATTCGTTGCGCGTGCCGCCACAGCGACGCGGCGATCGCCAATCGCTCCGCCGGCGTTTTCGCCCGCAGCACTTCGACCATCATCGGATCGACGAGCTCGATCCGCCGCGGGTCGAGCCGCCGCTCGGGAGATTCCGGGAACATCGGCTTTCCGTCGGTCATGCGCTCACCCTGCGATCAACGCCTTCATCTCGCGGACGGCCCGCTCGAAGCCGACCATCACCGCGCGGGCGACGATGCTGTGGCCGATGTTCAATTCGCCGACCCCCTCGATCCGGGCGATCGGCCGCACGTTGCGGTACGTCAGCCCGTGTCCCATGTGCAGAAGCAATCCTTCGCGGCGGGCGAATCGTCCCGCCTGCACGAGCAGCGAGAATTCGTGATTGCGGTCCGCCTCGCTCTTCGCGTCGGCGTAGCGGCCTGTGTGCAGCTCGACCGCGGCGACGCCGACGTCGAGGGCCGCCTCGATCTGCGCTTCGTCCGGGTCGATGAACAGGCTGACCTCGATCCCGACCGCTTCGAGCCGCCGCGCGCACTCCGCCACGCGGGCCTTGTTGTTCACCACGTCGAGGCCCCCTTCAGTGGTGATTTCCTCGCGCTGCTCGGGGACGAGCGTGGCCTGATCCGGAAGCACGCGGCGGGCGATCTCGGTGATCGCGTCCTCGGCCGCCAGTTCGAGGTTGAGCTTCACCTGCACCGTCTGCTTGAGGACTTGCAAGTCGCGGTCCTGAATGTGCCGACGGTCCTCGCGAAGGTGCAGCGTGATCCCGTCCGCCCCGCCCAGCTCCGCCAGCGCCGCGGCCCACACCGGGTCCGGCTCGATCGTCCGCCGGGCCTGGCGGATCGTGGCGACGTGGTCGATGTTGACGCCGAGGGCGGGCATGGGAAGGGTTGAGGGTTGAGGGTTGAGGGTTGAGGGTTGAGGGTTGAGGGTTGAGGGTTGAGGGCTGAGGGTTGAGGGTTGAGGGCTGAGGCGATCGAATTGCAACGGACAGCGGACAACTGACGACGGACGCTCCGGCATCATATTCGCTTCCGGCCCCGACTGCTATAATCCACCCCGGCACTCGATCCCTCGGAGCACTCGAACAGGAGGAGCAGACATGGCCACCGCCGTCGCCGAGAAGACGAAGAAAGCCCCCGCCCCCAAGGTCCGCCAGACGAAAATCATGATCGGGAACAAGTGGCGGGACTCCCAAAGCGGCAGGACGTTCGAGACGATCAACCCCGCCACCGAGCAGAAGATCGCCGACGTCGCCGAAGGGGACGCCGCCGATGTCGACCTCGCTGTGAAGGAGGCCCGCCGGGCGTTCGAGTCCGGCCCGTGGAAGAAGATGGACGCCCGCGACCGCGGGAAGCTCATCCACCGGCTCGCCGATCTCATCGAACAACACCAGGAAGAGCTGGCGGCCCTCGAGACGCTCGACAACGGCAAGCCGATCCGCGACGCCCGCGCCGCCGACCTGCCGCTCGTCATCGACTGCCTCCGCTACTACGCCGGCTGGGCGGACAAGATCCACGGCGACACGCTCCCCGTCCGCGGCAACTACTTCTCCTACACGCGCCGCGAGCCGCTGGGCGTGGTCGGGCAGATCATCCCCTGGAACTTCCCGATGCTGATGGCGGCGTGGAAGTGGGGACCCGCGCTCGCCGCGGGCTGCACGATCGTGATGAAGCCCGCCGAGCAGACGCCGCTCACCTGCCTGCGGATGGGCGAGCTGGCGATCGAAGCGGGGTTCCCGCCGGGCGTGATCAACATCGTCCCCGGCTACGGTCCCACCGCGGGAGCGGCGCTGGTCAAGCATCGCGACGTGGACAAGATCGCTTTCACCGGCGAGTACAAGACCGCCCAGATCATCATGCGGGACGCGGCCGAGACGATCAAGCGGCTCACCTTCGAGCTGGGCGGCAAAAGCCCGAACGTCGTCTTCGCGGACGCGGACATTGACGCGGCGGTCGCCGGGGCGGAGTTCGGCCTGTTCTTCAACCAGGGGCAGTGCTGCTGCGCGGGGAGCCGGCTGTTCGTCGAGGAGTCGATCCACGCGGAGTTCGTGGAGAAGGTCGTCGCGCAGGCGAAGTCGCGCAAGCTAGGCGACCCGTTCGATCCCGAGACCACGCAAGGCCCGCAGATCGACCAGGCCCAGTTCGACAAGATTCTCGGTTTCATCGAAAAGGGCCGCGCCGCAGGGGCCGATTGCCTCACCGGCGGGGGGCGGTTCGGAAAGCAGGGCTACTACATCGAGCCGACGGTGTTCGACAACGTCACCGACGACATGGAGATCGCCCGCGATGAGATTTTCGGCCCGGTGATGAACATCCTGCCGTTCCAGAGCGTGGACGAAGTCGTGAAGCGGGCGAACGACACGTTCTACGGTCTCGCCGCCGCCGTCTGGACGCGGGACATCGGCAAGGCGCACCGCCTCGCCAACGAGATCAAGGCGGGGACGGTGTGGGTGAACTGCTACGACGTGTTCGACGCGGCGGCCCCGTTCGGCGGGTTCAAGATGAGCGGCATCGGCCGCGAACTGGGCGAAGCGGCGCTCGCCAACTACACCGAGCTGAAGACGGTGACGGTGAGCCTCGACTGACGCATTGCGCCGCTGGCGGAACACTCGCCATGCACGATTCCATGAGACCGCGAGCCGGTGTGCCGGCGACGTACAGCGTCGCCCTCGGCGCGATAGCCATGGCGACTTCGCTGGCCTATTTCTTCCTGCGGAGATGGATGGAAACGCTCCCGTTCGGCGACAATGATTTCGACCTGGTTCTGTTCGCAATCATGATCGGCAGCGTCGGACTGCTGGCCGTCGCGTTCGCATCCGCGTTGTTCGGTTCGATACTCGGCATCATCGGTCTGTTCCTCGACCCGAGGCGCTCCGTGGCGGGAGTCGGCACACTGCTCAACGCGATGTCCCTCGCCCTGCTGGTCGTCCCGATGTGGGGGCCTTGAGTCGTATTTCCCGCAGGAAAGCCCGGCCGAAGTCCGGGTCGCGAAGCGACAAGAGGATGTGCTCTGTGCGGTGAAAGAGGCCACGGTCGCGTTTTCGCGAGTTGCCGTAGGCGAGGCGGCCCGTAAGCTGGAGTGAAAGCCGAGGGCACGTCCTCTTGTCGCTCGCGCGACCCCGCGGCCTGAACGGCGGCGGGGCCACCCGCGCCGGAACCACAGCAAGTTTCGACCACGGATGGCACGGATGAGCACTGATAAAGAATGAAATCAGTGCTCATCCGTGCCATCCGTGGTGGAAAGACTTCGATTGGTTCCACGTCCATCTAATCGAGTTCCTCTCCGCGCCCTCGGCGCTCTCTGCGGTTTAAGAAGTCGCCACGCTCTGATCCGAACCGCGGAGGGCGCAGAGGGCAGTGCCGTGGCTCACGTACTTCAAGGTATTGGTTCCGGCTCTGCCGGGCTGGGGATCCGTGATCGACAATTGCGGTTCAACGACGGCCGCGCCTCGACGGTCCCTGGGGCGCGCCGGGCTGAATTCTTGCGAATTCAGCTACTACGACGATTGGGACGGCGGTTCGCCGAGGATCGCCCGCAGGCGGCGGAGCGCGCGCAGGTAGCGCATTCCGGCGGCCGGGGGGCTGATCCCGAGCGCCGCCGCCGCTTCGCCGTTCCCCAGGTGCTCGAAGTGCCGCATGAGGATGATCTCGCGGTCGTCTTCGCCGAGTTCGTCGAGGGCGGCGAGGAACCGCTGCTCGAGTTCCCGGCGGATCGTCGCGGCGGCGGGAGTCAACTCGTGGTCGCGGAGCGCCGCGGCGAGGTCGAGCGACGAGCGGTCGGCGAACTGCGGAGAGTGGAGCGGCTGCTCGCGGTCCACGCTCCGCCGCTGGGCCGCCCGGTGCCGGCGGTGCATGTCGATGATGCGGTCCTGCGCCAGGTGCCTGAGCCAGAGATGAAACGGCATCCGCGGGTCGCGGAGATAGTCGTCGAGGCGGCGATGGGCTTCGACGAGCACGTCCTGCACGACGTCGCTGGCATCGACGCGGCGCTGCACGGCGCGGTCCAGCCGCGCCTGCACGAGCCGCCGCAGCGCCGGCCGATGCCGCTCGATCAGCCGGTCGACGGCATGCGCCGCGCCGTCGCGGACTTCGCCGAGCAGGCGTTGCGTCTCATCGGTTTCCGGCCACACGGCGGGATCTCGCAAGGTGGGACGGCAGCGACGGCTTGGCATCGGCCAAGGATTTTCGACGCAAAGCCGCAAAGTTTCGCAAAGGAGAAGAAGGCTCTAGAAAGCGCCCGCCGAACGGAGAACCCGATTCGACGTCATCCAAGATGAGACCGCCTTTGCCTCAGGAGGCGCTGTGGGTTCGCGAGCGAACGCGGACTTCTTCCAGCGGATACTCCTCGATCGACAGGCCGGCGCCGCTCAGCTCCTGCAACCGCCGCCAGCCGCGGGTGACGAGTTCCTCGCGGCGGCGAACGTCGTGCGGAGCGAGTTCGCGTTTGTCGAACGGCCCCTCGACCGTCACCGGCTGGAAGCGGTCGTCGACGATGAACTGCGCCTGCACGGGATTGCAGCGGACGTGCCGCTCCGGCGCGGTCGCCAGCTCCCGCGCATCGACTTCGCCGATGACGTAGCGCAAATAGAGGTCGCTGTCCCGAATGCCGGGGACCTCTTTTCCGCACACGTCGCACAGATAGCCTTCGTCGCAGCGGGCCATGAAGAACGTCGAGGATCGGTAGTCGCAGATTGGATCGAAGCGGAAAGCGGAAGTCCCAAGGACCAAATCCCAATGACCAAGCGGCGCCGCACTGCGGCCGCCTGCCTCCCTACCTGATACCCGATCCTCGCCTACTCCGCCAGCGGCTGGAGATATGTGTCGAACACGAACTCCGCCAGCGCCCGGCCGCTCTCGAGACCGGCGAGGTTGTCGTATTGCCAGTGGATGCCGCCGTAGATCCGGCTCCGGCCGGCTTCCTCGGCGGCCTCGCGGAGGCTGTCGTAGGAGCGGACCGCCGGGGCGATCTGCTGCGGCCAGATCGGCGGCTTCGGCGTGCGGACGTCGAGCGCGAGGTTGCGGTCGTCGAAGAACAGCTCCAGCAACTCGGCCGAGCCGCCGCTGAACGTGCTGTGTCCCGACGTGTAGCTCGGAAAAGAGGGGGTGGGGATGAGAGGCGTCCACTCGGGATCGAGGTCCGTGTCCTCGTTTTCGTCGAAGTCGGCGAGGCGGATGCCGGTCACCGGACGCCAGTGGTCGTAGTAGTATTTCGCGTCCCAGGAGGCGATCGCGGCGTCGGCCTGCGTCATGCTCAACAGGGCGAACAGCCGGGCGCTGTCGAGCAGGGAGAGGTCGAAGTCCGCGGCCAGTTCCTGGGCGATCAACTGCCAGCGTCCGGGGGGCGTGACCGAGCCGGGGCCGTCCTCCCAGAAGTAGGCGATCTCCGTTTCCTCTTCGGTGCGCGTCGTGCTGTCGACCGCCCCCAGCTCCTTCACCTGTTCGAAGGCGAAGGCATAAGCGGCGCTGGTGCAGTCGGGCGGAGGATCGACGCGGAACTGGTCTCCGCTCTCGATCGCGAACGGATCGAGATGCGCCCATTGCGCAAAGAGCGGCGAACCGAAGCCGGGGGGCGTGGGTCGCCAGCGGCCGCACTCGGCGACCGGTTCGTACGGGACGGTTTCGTCGGCGCCGTCGTCGGCGCGGAGCGCGAGCACGGTTTCGCCGCAGAACGCGCCCCAGGCCATTCCGTCGTCTCGCGCCGGTCCCGGTCCGACCTGGCCGAGCGAGCGGCGCAGGTCGGCCTGAAGCTTCTTCTCCCGCTCGGGAAACAGTTCGGCCAGCACCGTGTACGCGGCCGTCGCGGCGGCGGCTTCGGGCGAAGCGCCGTCCGGCGGCGGAACGGACGCGAAGTCCACCACGTAATGCTCGTAAGTCTGCTCGATCCCGTTGACGGCGTCGTAGATCGCGAGGTGCATCATGGCGAACGCCCGCGTCGCCGGGGGCGGGGCGGTCCGCGTCGCGCGCACGGAATCCAGTACGGCATTGTTCCAGTCGAGGACGGCGTCCGCGAACGCCGTCTTCGAGGCGAACAGCAACGCCGCACATGCGGCGACAGCGATCGGTGAGCGCATCGCGACCTCCTTGGCGGCCCGCGGTTTCGATACGTTGCGCCGAGCAGAGCAGATCGGCAGCGACGCGCGTATCGGGGCGGTCCCGAGATCAGATCGCGTCCGCGAACATGTTTCGGTAGTGCCGGTACCAGTCGCTCTGGAAGATCTCCTGCGGGTCGTACTTGCGTTTGAGTCGCAGGAACTCCACGAACCGGGGGTAGCACGCTTCGACCTGCGGGCGGGTCGCCCAGCGGTGATAGGTCAGGTAGTAGCGGCCGCCGTGCTCGATCGCGCGGTCGATGATCCTGCGGAAGTCCTGCCGCACCTTCTCTCGACCGTCCTCGCTCGCGGGGACATGCAGATTGCACACGACGCACACGCACGACTCCCGCGCCCAGCACAGAAAGCTCTCGCGGTCCCGCTCGATGAACCGGATCGTGCCATAGGTCAGGTCCACGTCGTGCTCGAGGAAATCCCGGCGGACCTGCGCCAAAAACGGCAGCAGAGCCTCTTTCGACACGTAGACCTCGGTGATCATCTCGGTGCCGCGCCGCTCGTCGACCGCGGCCCGGTAGCCCTCGAAGACGCTCGAAAGCTGGTGCTTGTCGGACCAGTAGGCCTGACCCGACGTTTCGAGGTAGTGGCGGGCGTATGTCTCGAACGCCCGCTTCTTGTCGGTCCGGGCGAGGGCATACAGCCGCGACCAGTCATCCGCGGAGAACTGCTTCCCGTCCTGTCGAATCGGCGTGTCCGCCGCGATCGGCCGGTAGCAGGAGAACACGCCGGGATGCGCCTCGGCCTCCGTCGCCAGGTCGATCGAGTATTGGCAATCGCCGAACGTGAAGCCGTCGCGCACGCGCTCTTCGACGCGCCCCAGGAGATCCTTGACGGCGATCACTTCGACGACGCGCTCCAGCTTCGTGCGCGGCACGAGCCGCAGCGTGACGTGCGTGACGACGCCGAACAATCCGTAGCCGCCGATCGCCAGCGAGAAGAGTTCCGCGTTCTCCCGCCGGCTGCACGTGTGCAGCTTTCCCCGCGCGTCGAGCAGTTCGAACGACTCGACGTCGTCGATGAACGGAGGAAACCGCAGTCCGCGGCCGTGAATGTTCGCCGCCAGCGAGCCGCCGATGCTCACGCGGTCCACGCCGCTCTGCTTCTGGCGGACCGCCCACGGCCGCTCGTCGCCCTGTTGTTCGCGATGAAGGTACTCGATCAATTCGGGCCATTGGGTCCCGCTTTCGACTTCGATCCGGCCGCGCTCGCGGTCGAAGCGGACGACCCGGTCGAACCGCGTCGTGTCGAGCAGCACGGCGTCGCTGCCGAACTGCTGCCCGCCCATCGCGTGCCGCCCCGCCGCGACGCTGACGGGCCGGCCGTCGCGGCGCGAGTCGCGAAGGGCGGTCTGGATTTCGTCCAGCGTGCCGGGCTGGACGATCCGCCGGACGCGGGTGGGATTCAATCGCGACTGGGCGTCGTTGACTTCGACGCCTTCGATCCGGGCCGCGAACGCCTCGCCTCCCAGGGCCGGCAACGTGACGGCCGCGCCGAGGCGGACCGTCGTCTTGAGCATTTCGCGGCGCGTGAGCATGACGGATTTCCTCCCGAGGGACCGGCGCTGCGGTGCACAGTCGATCGCGCTTCGCAACGCTTCTCGCGAATGGGCGGTCTCGTCGTCGTCGCGCAACGCGCGTATTCGGAAATTCATTCCTGATTCAGAGTGGATCGAATGAGCCGAGGGGTTTATCCCCTCGGTGGGAGGACGGTGGGCCTCACGGAAATGCTCGCCTCTCTTGAAAGTGTCGCCCCAAGAGCACCGAGGGGATGAACCCCTCGGCTCCTGATGCGCTACGCCTCGCGCGATCATTTGGTTGCGGCTTTCGCCGCGTTGTGGCCTCCGCGCACTCCGCGGTTTGGGAACACTCGAGACAATCTGGTGACGGCTTCAACCGCAGAGGGCGCCGAGGACGCGGAGAGGGCGGCGGACGCAAAGCGAATTGACGTCGTTCCACCGGGGACGGCACGCATGCGCTCTGGAGCATCACTCCTGCGCGAGCGCCACCCGGATCCACCCATCCTCTTCCTTCACCGAAAAGAGCGGGAGGTCTTGGAGCCGCTCCGCGAGATCGTCCGGGAACACGTTGCGCGGATAGCGGTTCGCGCCGGTGCGGAGATCGTAGAGGTAATGGTGCCGCGGGCAGTCCACGGCCCCCATGTAGAGCGAGCCTTGCGAGAGGTCGGCCCCGTCGTGCGGACATGCGACGGCGGCGGCCGCGGGCGTGCCGTCCTCCAGCCGGGCCAACAGCACCGGCCGGCCGGCGACGAGCGCTTTCGTCAACTTGCCCGCGGGGAGCGCGTCGCTGGGGAGCGCCTGGTGCCAGACCTGCGGCATGAATCAGAGGTCAGAGGTCAGAGGCTGTGAAAGATTTCGGGCGACGACGTTCGGCGTGCCCGTTCCGATTC
>JBBDNU010000111.1:0-4199 GCA_040877365.1 Planctomycetales bacterium | reverse complement strand
ACGCCTGCGGACAGCCCCGACCACAATTCTCAACCTGATTCGCGGAGAGCCGAAATTCCGACTCCCGCTGAATCTGACTCATTGTTGACCGAAGTGGGGTGCAGACGAGGTTTACGCGGACTTCCAGGCATCGAGCCAGCGCGTGCCTCTGAAGGTCGTCTCCGAAACGATGGACCACTCCCGGGCGTCGACTATACGCCCACGTCCTGCCGGCGCAAGAGCGGCTCTCCGCGGACGCGATGGATGTCGCATTCGCGTCATGACGCGCAGACGAACCGTTCGACGAGGCCCGGCAGCAAAGTGTGTGCTGAGTTGCCGGAATCCGTGCTCCCCGGCTATCTTCCATGCACCAATCCAATACCGGAATCCGATCCGCCATTCGGTCCCAGGAGCCAGTCATGGTCGTCGACCAGCATACGAGGCATTCGAGCTTACTGTGGCCGTCGGCATTGATCGCCGCTTTGCTGATTGCGAGCGGCGCGACGAACTCGATGTCGGCCGATTCGCCCCGGCCGAATCTGGTCTTCATTCTCTCCGACGATCAACTGCGCGACTCGTTCGGTTGCTACGGCAGCGACTTGGGGCTGACGCCGCACGTGGACCGGCTGGCGGCCGACGGCGTGCGATTCACACGGGCCTGCGTGACGACCCCCGTGTGTGCGCCGTCGCGGATCAGTTGCCTGACGGGGCGGTATGCGGGGCGGTTCATGCCCTACGTCCTCAATACGGGCGCTCATTTCCCTTCCACTCAGCCGACCGTCGCGACCTACCTGAAAGCCGCGGGTTATCGAACGGCAATCATCGGCAAATTGCACTTCCACCTGCGCGACGTTCCCGGCCGCGAGCCGCTTCCGGAACAGATGCGGCGTCTCGGTTTCGACGAAGCGGAGCACGTCCATCGGGCGAATTTCAATAAGGGCGCGCACCTGGAGGGGCAGGAACGGGATTTCGCCGCGGCCCGGGAGTTCATCGAGAAGAACAAGGATCGTCCGTTCGCACTGTTCTTGTTCACGACGCTGACGCACGGTCCCGTCGAGGCGCCCCAGAAATACATCGACATGGTTCCGGCTGGACCGAGACAAGCTGGCCGCGCGATGTATCGCTGGCTGGACGAGTTGACCGGCGAACTGGTGGGAACGCTCGAGAAGAACGGACTCCGTGACCGAACGGCGATCGTCTTCGCCGGCGACAATGCGCCGTCCCAGGATGGTGGAAGCACCGGCAGCCGCAACAAGGGGACGCTCTACGACGGCTGGGTGCCCCTCGTCGTCTCGTTTCCGGGTCGAATCCGGAAAGGAGCCGTGGTCGACGAAGTCGTACAGAACATCGACTATCTGCCGACGATCCTCGACTTGTGCGGCATTCCCCTGCCGGAGAAGGCGAAAGTCGATGGCCGAAGTTTCGTCCCGCTGCTGGAAGGGAAACCAGTCGCGTGGCGGGAGGAGGCGTACTTCGAGGTCGACGCGGGCCGGGCGGTGCGCACCGACAGGTGGAAGTACATCGCATTCCGTCCCACGGCCGGGATGCCGCGGCCGCTCGAAAAGCAGCTTTCGACATACGACGGGAAGGCGGATCTTCTGTTCGATCTGCGAAACGATCCCGTCGAATCGCGCAACCTCGCAGCCGATCCCGACCACGCGGCAACCCTCGCCGAGATGCGCGGTCGCTTGAAGAAACTCTGCGCCGGCTACGAATATCGCTTCGGCGAGTTCGGTTCGGAGCCTCCGGACGACAGCAAGAACCGCTGATTGTTCGCCGCGAGGCACACCGCGCGCACTTCCGGGAATTGAACGATGACGCAGCACGCCAAGTTCCTCGCGTTCCTTGTCGCCGTTGCGGCCGGTTCCGCAAGCGCCGCCGATTCCCCGCCTTCCTCGTCCGGCGAGGTCTTGCCTCGTCTTTCCGCCGATCCCGAGGTGGCGAAGGTTCTGCGCGAGTTGCCGGCCGGTCACGCGGCGATTCTGCCGAAGGTTCGCGTCACCGGGGACCTCAATGACGTGGCGCGGAAGTACCAGTTGGACGAGCGCGGCCCCGGCGGACGGAATTATTGCATCGAGATGGTCTGGATGCCCGATCGCCGGCGGGCGATCTATTGCGGCGCGAATCACGGCGGACCGCATCGCTTGAACGACGTTTGGGAATACGATCTCGCTGCGAACACGTGGGTTTGCCTGTTCGCCCCCGACGAGCTGAACGGCGGGAAAGACGACGCGTCGCGCGGCGCCGCCTGGAAGACAGTCGAGCTGCGGGAGGGCATTCTGCGCACGGCACGGGGCGGACCGGCGATTATCGGCCATCAGTGGGCCCAGTCCACCTACGACCCGCGCACGGGCACGATGTACTTCAACAGCGAATGGCCGTTCGGATACATTCCGGAACCGATCCGCACGGCCTACCTCGACACCGGAAAGCATAAGCACGAACCGCCGCTGTGGTCCTTCCGCCCCGCGACTCGAGAGTGGATGCCGATTCTTCCAGCCCGTCCCGCCCCACGCTCGGGCCGCGCGTTGAACAAGTACCTGCAATTCATCCCGGAACTGGGCGGCTGCCTGTATGTCGATGCCGCGCAAAGCGTCGGCGCCTGGCTGTTCGATCCGGGCGCGACGCGGTGGAAGGAACTGCTGCCGGGGGAAGAGCGTGCGAAGAACGCCGGCACCAATCCGGCATTGCCGCTTCGCGTCGGCGTCAAGGCGTATTGTCCGGATTTGAAGACCCTCGTGTTCTGCACGAGCAGCGCAACGGAGAACCGCACCGTTCATTACCTCGTGGAAACGAACGAGTGGAAACAGACCGCCACCGGACCGGAAACGCCTGCGGCGCATATCTCTTTCACGCCGTGCGGCTATGCTCCGCGCGCGGGCGCGGTTCTGCTCTACGACCAACGAGTGGGCCGGTTGTGGTCCTACGACGTGCGGCGAACTGCATGGTCCAAGCTGGCTCCCCAGGGGCCGCCGCCTCCGAAGGAGGGCGGAAAGGTCATCGGTTACTTCGACCCGACTCACAACGTTTTCGTACTGTCGCAATCCGAGAAGGTCTGGGTTTACCGCCCCGAAGACTCGACCCGATCCGGCCGCGGCTCAAAGTGAAGGGGCCTCGGCCCGATGCCGGGTACCCTGACTGCACGGCGAACCCGCCGGGGTTCGCCTCTTGCCCCCATCGAGGAGCTCCGCGATGAAGCGCTCGTTCTCAATTCCGGCGCTCGCCGGCCTCATCGTCGCGTGCGGCGCGATCGGTTCGGGGCGGGCGGCCGCCGCTCCGCTGGTGCGGAACGTCGTCTTCATCCTTTCGGACGACCACCGCTACGACTTCATGGGCTTTCATCCGAAATCCCCCGCGTGGCTCGAGACGCCGAACATGGACCGCATGGCCCGCGAGGGGGTGCATCTCGCCAACGCCTTCGTGACGACGTCGCTCTGCTCGCCGAGCCGGGCCTCGATCCTCACCGGCCGATACATGCACCGGCACCGCGTGGTCGACAACCAGCGGCCGGTGCCGGAGGGAACGACCTACTTTCCGCAGTACCTGCAGAAGGCGGGGGTACAGACGGCGTTCATCGGCAAGTGGCACATGGGGCACGATGACGACGAGCCGCGCCCCGGCTTCGATCACTGGGCCAGCTTCAAGGGGCAGGGGGAGTATTTCGACCCGGAGTTGAACATCAACGGCAAGCGGCGGAAGTTCGAGGGCTACAACTCCGACGTCCTCACCGCCGAGGCGCTCCGCTGGCTCGACGAAGAACGCAAGCCGGACCGGCCATTCTTCCTCTATCTCTCCTACAAGGCGGTGCACTATCCCTTTCAGCCGGCGCCTCGGCATGTGGGGCGCTACGCCGGCAAGCCGATCGACTACCCCGAAACGATGGCCCGCACCGAAGCCAACTACCGCACGCAGCCCAGGTGGGTCCGCGAGCGGCGGTATTCCGCTCACGGCATCGACCATATGGAGACCGGAGCTTTCGACAAGGACACCGTGCCGAACTTCGACGACTGGTACCGCGGCTACGCCGAGGCGGTCCACTCGCTCGACGAGAGCATCGGCCGCGTGCTCGACCGGCTCGACAAGAGCGGCCTCGCCAAGGAGACGCTGGTGATCTACATGGGGGACAACGGGTTCCACATCGGCGAGCACGGTTTCTACGACAAGCGCGATGCGTTCGAGACGTCGATCCGCGTGCCGATGCTCGCCTGGGCTCCCGGCAC
>JBBDNU010000110.1:0-22984 GCA_040877365.1 Planctomycetales bacterium | reverse complement strand
GTCGCCCCCAGCCGCTCCATCGCCGGCAAATTCTCCCACATTGGATGAAACTACGCGACATCAAAACGCGCCTGCGAGGGAGAATCGCGGGGCCGGCCGACGACATACAGCAATGGGACCGTCAAGCCGATTCTCCCTTGCTCGCGCTGCGGGCTAAGATATCTGGAGGCGAAACAGCACGCTCGCCGCCATGCGCAGGGTAAACTGAAGGTGCGGTGAACTCGCCTCTTGGATTCCCCGGGGCGGATGCGGTGCGGATGGGAGGTCGCGGCGATGTCCAAAATTCTTGGTCCATTCGCATTGGAAAGGGTGCTTCGCGCCGTGGACAAACTGCACGACCGGTTGCTCCGCGCCACGCGGGCGCTCGCTGAAGCGGGAGTTCCCTACGCCGTCGCGGGGGGGAACGCCGTCGCCAACTGGGTCTCGCGGGTGGACGAGGCGGCGGTGCGGTTCACGGCCGACATCGACATTCTCCTGCGCCGCGCGGATCTCGATGCCGCCGTCGCGGCGATGGAGGAGGCCGGGTTCCGCTACCGTTCCGCCGCCGGCGTTCACATGTTTCTCGACGGGCCGGAAGGAAAGTTCCGCGACGCCGTACATCTGCTGTTCGCCGACGAGAAAGTCCGCCCCGAATACGCGGAGCCGGCCCCGGACGTCGCCGAGTCGGAAGCGGGCAAGGACTACCGCGTCGTCTCGCTGGATTCCCTGGTCCACATGAAGCTGACCTCGTTCCGGGACAAGGATCGGATGCACCTGCGCGACATGCTCGAAGTCGGCCTGATCGACGCCGGCTGGTGTGCGCGGCTGCGGCCCGAATTGGCCGCCCGCTTGCAGGAACTGCTGGATGACCCGGACGGGTAGCTGAATTCGCAAGAATTCCGATGCATTCGGCTGAATTCTTGCGGATTCGGCTACAGGCAGCGAAGTGGAGCGACTCATGCGATGTGAAATGTCGCGGCGCGCCGCGCGGTTTCTGATCGCGATCGTCCTGTTGCTGCTCGCGGTCGATTCCGCACGCGCCCAGCAGCCGAAGTGGCCGCTCGAACTCGACGTCCCCGCCGAAGAGGCGATCTGCTTCGCGCTCTACACGGTGCATGACGGCAAGCTGAAGATGACGGCCCAGCTTTATCCGCTGGCGGAGGGCGTCGATCGCACGGTGCGGCTTTCCGTCCGCGACGGCGATGACTGGAGGCAGATCGCCGCCGCGCAGGTCAGCGAAGAGCCTTACGGCCGGCCGCAGGAGAACGTCAAGCGGTGGACCGCCCACTTCCGCGTCGAGAACTGGGACGCCTCGCGGGACTGGAGCTATCGCGTGACCGCCGCCGGCGGAAAGGCGATGTACGACGGCACGGTCCGCAGGGATCCGCTCGACAAGCGGAAGATCGTCGTCGCGGCGTTCACGGGAAATTCCAGCCGCGACCGCCGGCTCAAGCCCGACATCATCCGGAACCTGAAGGCGCAGGATCCCGACCTGCTCTTCTTCTCCGGGGACCAGTCCTACGATCACCGGCTGCACTACCAGGCGTGGCTGCTGTTCGGCGAGCAGTTCGGCGAGATCATCAAGGACCGCCCGACCGTCTGCATCCCCGACGACCACGACGTCGGCCAGGCGAACCTGTGGGGGGAGAACGGCGACGTCGCGCGGAGCGAGTCGGGAGAGGACGGCGGCTACTTCTGGTCGCCGCAGTACGTCAACTCCGTGCAGAACGCCCAGACCTGGCACCTGCCCGACCCCGTCGATCCCGCGCCGATCCAGCGGAACATCGGCGTGTACTTCACCGGGCTCAGAGTCGGGCAGGTCGGCTTCGCGATCATCGAGGACCGCAAGTTCAAGACCGGACCCAAGGGGTTCGTCACGCACGGCGGCCCGCGTCCCGATCACGTCAACGATCCGAACTTCGACACCCGCACGCTCGACCTGCCGGACGCGCGGCTGCTCGGCGAACGGCAATTGAACTTCCTCCGCGAGTGGGGCGCGGACTGGCGCGGCGTCTCGATGAAGGCGGTCCTCTCGCAGACCGTGTTCGCCAACGCCGCCCATCGGCACGGCGCGTACGACTACCGCTTGATCGCCGATCTCGACAGCAACGGCTGGCCCCAAAGCGGCCGCAACCGGGCGCTCCACGAGATCCGCAAGAGCTTTTCCTTCATGATCGGCGGCGACCAGCACCTGGCGACGGTGATCCATCACGGCGTCAGCGACTGGGGGGACGCGGGGCACTCGTTCTGCGTCCCCTCGATCGTGAACTACTACAACCGCTGGTGGGAGCCGCTCGACAAGCCGGTCCGCCCAATCGCGGGGCCGCTGCCGCACCTCGGCGACTATTACGACGGCTTCCACAACCGGATCACGATGCGGGCCTACGCGAACCCCGATCCAGCGTGGAAGAACAAGTACGCCGGCGAATGGGGGGAACGGGCGGACGGCTATGGCCTCGTGCGGTTCGACACGGAAACCCGCAAGATCACGATCGAGTGCTGGCCCCGCGGCGTAGACGTGACGGCCCCGGACGCCGAGCAGTATCCCGGCTGGCCGATCACGATCGACCAGCTCGACAACTACGGCCGCAAGCCGGCGGCGCTGCTCCCCACGCTCGAAGTGCAGGGGCTGGCGGACCCGGTCGTGCAGGTGCTCGACGAGACGTATGGCGACTTGGTCTACACGCTGCGGATCCAGGGGACGCGGTTTCAGCCGCACGTCTTCCGCGACGGAACGTACACGGTCCGCATCGGGGAGCAGCCGGACGGGATGCAGGAACTCAAGGGACTGCGGGCGACGCCGCGGAACGCGGAGGTGCTTCGCGTGTCGTTCGAGAGGTGAGACTTCAGGCGACACAACGCTCCCCTGCGCTCGCGGCTGCGCCGTTCGGCTTCGGGTCGCGGCTAACCGCTGGAGATCTCCGCCGAATGCGGCGATACCTCTTCGGCGGGCGCGGGCGCGACTTGTGCCGCGGTCGGCAGGCGGACCGCGAACTCGCATTCCGTGGCGCCGGCCGGGGCGTGCACGTCGACTCGGCCGCCGTGCTTCTCCACCACCTGCCGCACGAACGTCAACCCGATTCCCCAATGACCGGCCGCGGCGTCGAGCCGCTGTTCGCCGCGGACGAACAGCTCGAAGACGTGCGGCAGCAGTTCGGGCGGGATGCCGCCGCCGGGGTTCCGCACGCGGAACACCAGCGTCCCGGCCCGTTCTTCGACGTGCAGTGAAATGCGACTCTCCGACGGCGAGAACTGGCTGGCGTTGCGGAGCAGTTCGGCCAATGCCTGTTGCAGGAACTCGGCGTCGCCCGTCAGTTCGGGCAGCGCATCGGGGACGGTCGAATCGAGTTGCTGGCGGCGCTCTTCGAGTTGCGGCGCGACCGCGACCACCGCCGCGTCCACCAGCGCCTGCGGTTCCACGTTCGCCCGGCGGAGGGCGAGGCTGCCGCTCGCGATGCGGCCGATCCGCCGCAGGTCCTCGACGAGCTGGTTCATCGAGGGGAGGTGCTGGTCGAGCATGTCGGTGACGGAAGCGACGGTCTCGGCGTCGAGGTTGGGACGCTTGAGCAGCTCGAGCATCAGCCGGATCGGCACGATCGAGTTGCCGATCTCGTGCGCCAGCGAGCGGAAGAAGGCGCCCACTTTCTCCCGCTCGGGCAGCAGCCTCGCATCCCGTCGCCCGGGGTCGGTGCTGCCGGCGGACGCGTTCGCCGGTCGGGAATTCACGAAGGCGCGAGGCACCGTATGGCGTGAGGCGGCGGTCCTTGTGCCGGGGGCGGTGCGGGTGAGGATCTGGGCGATCTGATCGAGGGCCGGGGGCTTGACGAGGTGCTCGTCGAAACCGACCCGCCGCGACTTGCGGCGGTCCTCATCCTGTCCGTAGCCGGTGAGGGCGACCAGCAGCACGTCGTCGAACTCGGGGTTTCCGCGAACGCGGGCGGCGACCTCGTAGCCGTCCATGCCGGGCAGGCCGATGTCGAGCAGCACGATTTCGGGACGGAACTCGGCGAGCTTGCGGAGCGCGGTCGGTCCGTCGTGCGCCGTCTCGACCTCGTGCTCGCCGAGGCGCTGCAACAAGAGCGACAACATCCGCACGGCCCCGACGTTGTCGTCGACCACGAGCACGCGGCGCGTCGCCGTCGAGCGCGGGCCGGGGGCCGCGCCTTCGGGCAGCGGGACTGCATCGGAGATCGGCAGCGTGACGACGAACTCGCTCCCCGTTCCCGCTCCCGCGCTGTGGGCCGCGACGTGCCCGCCGTGCCCCTCGACGAGGCTGCGGACGAGCGTCAGCCCGATGCCCAGCCCGCCTTGCGCCCGGTCCAGCGAGCGCGTCGATTGCGTGAACAGGTCGAAGATGCGGGGGAGCAGCTCCGGGTCGATGCCGATCCCGTCGTCCCGCACGCGGACAGCCACGGTCCCTCCCCGGCGTTCGGCGCTCACCGAGATATGCCCGCCCCGATCCGTGTATTTCGAGGCGTTGTTCAACAGGTTCTCGATCACCTGCACCAGGCGGACGGGATCGGCGTCGACCACGATCGTGTCATCCGGGATGTCGAGGGTCAGTTCCTGCTCTTGGCTTTCGATCGACCACTGCACCGCCTCGGCCGCCCGCTGGACGATGGTCGCGATCCGCGTCGGCTGCCGCCGCAGCTCGACCTTCCCCCGCATGATCCGCGACACGTCGAGCAGGTCGTCCACGAGCCGGACGAGGTGCTCGACCTGCTGCTGCATCAGCTCGACGGTCTCCTGCTGTCCGTTCGGCTCCATCCCCAGGATGTCCAGTCCGCTGCGGATCGGGGCGAGCGGGTTGCGGAGCTCGTGGGCCAGCATCGCCAGGAACTCGTCCTTGCGGCGGCCCGCCTCGCGGACCTCCTGGTACAGCCGCGCGTTCTCGATGGCGATCGTCGCCCGCCGCGCGAGATCCTCGGCGACGGCGAGATCGTCGGGGCGGTACCGCCGGCCGGACTCGGCCGTGACGAAGGTCAACACGCCCAGCGTGCGGTCGTGCGCCTTGAGCGGGACGGCGATGTACGAGGCCAGCCCCAGCTCGCGGATGATCTGCAATTGCTCCTCGTCCTGGGCCGCCTGCCGCACGAGCTCGTCGTCGATTTCGGCGACGAACTCCGGCTCGCCGGTCCGCAGCACGTGATGGACGCCGCGGGGCGCATCCGGATCGGACGGATATTCCTCCTGGAGCCGCTTGGCGAACTCGACTTTTTCCGGATCGACGTGCGCCACCGCCAGCCGCTCGACGCGCCCCTCGTCATCGAGGATGTCCACGGCGCACCAGTCGGCGAAGTCGGGGACGGCGAGCCGCGCCACCGACTGCAGCGTGCTGCGGTAATCGACGAGGGCCGAGAGCGACTTGCTGGCGTCGGCGAGGAAGCGGAGGATCGCCTCGTGCCGCTTCGCCTCGCTGACGTCGGCGCACACGCCGAGCAGCTTCTGCGGGCGTCCCTGGTCGTCGAGGAACAGCTTGCCGCGGGCCTCGAGCCAATGGACGCTCCCGTCGGGCCAGACGATGCGGTATTCGAGATGGTGCTCGCGCCGCTCCTCGATCGAGCGGCGGATCGTGTCGAGCACGCGGTCGCGGTCCTCCGGGTGGATGTCTTGCTGGTAGGCCTCGAACGTGCCGGCGAACGTCCCCACCTCGCGTCCGTGGATCCGCTCCAGTCCGGGAGACCAGATGACTTCGCCGGAGGCGACGCTCCATTGCCAGGTCCCCATTCGGCCCGCCTCGAGCGCGAGACGGAGCCGTTCCTCGCCCTCGCTGAGCGTCCGCTCGGATTCCTTCTGGTTGGTGATGTCGCGGTCGATCGCCGAAGCCCCCACGATCCGGCCGTCCTCGTCCCGAATGGGGGAGATGCGAATCGAGACGTCGATCCGCCGGCCGTCCTGGCACGTCCGCACCGTCTCGAACGGATCCACCCGCTTGCCGCGGCGAACCCGCTCGTGGACCGCGCGGAGTTCATCGACGCGGTCCTCCGGCAGGATGGTCTCGGCGAGCGGCCTGCCGATGACCTCGTCCGCGGTGAAGCCGAACAGGTTTCGCGCCCCCTCGTTCCAGTGTGTGGCGACCAGTTCGAAGGTCATGCCGAGGACGGCGTCTTCGGAGGACTCGACGATCGCCGCCAGCCGGTCGCGCTCGCGCTTGAGCCGCCGCGCCTTTCCGACGTCGCGGAAGACGAGGATCACGCCGATGGTCCGGCCGTCCTTGTCGCGGATCGGGGCGGCGCTGTCGTCGATGGCCCGCTCGGCCCCGTCGCGGGCGACGAGCAGCGTGTGGTTCGCCAGCCCCACGACCCGCCCCAGCCGCAACGCCTTGGCCGCCGGGTTTTCCGCAGCCTCGCGCGTCTGCTCGTTGAAGATGCGGAAGACGCTCTCGATCGGGCGGCCCGCCGCATCGTCCGGCCGCCAGCCGATCAGGTCCGCCGCGACCGCGTTGACGAACGTCACGCGCCCCTCGGCGTCGGTGGCGATGACGCCGTCGCCGATGCTCGACAGCGTGACGAAGAACCGCTCCCGCTCGTCGGCGAACTGCCGCGCGCTCTCCTCCGCCCGCCGCTGCGCCTGCCGCATCGTCCCGCCGATGAATGCGATCACCCCGCCGAACGCGAGGAACGTCGCGAGGTACACCCACTGCGCCGCGTCCTGCGGCAGAAGGTCCCCCCGCGGCGGCAGAAACAGATAGCAGGCCGCGAAACCGCTCAGAATCGTCGCGAGAATCGCGGGGCCGCGCCCCCCGTACCATGCGGCAGCGGCCACCGCGACGAAGTAGGTGATGAATGGAACGCGATCGCCGAAGTGCGCGTCGAAGGGAAGCCGGACGATGGTCGCCGCCACGACGATCGCGACGGCGACGGCGTGACCCAGCAGTCGAGACCGGTCCGCCATTCCCTCCCTTTCGATTCGCCGAATTATCGGCGCGAAGGTGCAATGCTACCCTTGTGACGGTCCGCAGGCGAGACCGCAATCGAGCGGCATGGGGCGGGAGCCGAGAGAGGAACCGGGGGGAATCCTAGCGCCTCGTCGGTTCGAAAATCGACGGTAGCTGAATTCTAAGAATTCAGACGAATCGGGCGGAATTCCTGCGAATGCCGCTAACAGCGCTTCCAAGAACGCCACTCCGTCATTCCCGCGCAGGCGGGAATCCAGGCTTCGGCGCCGCCGCTGGATGCCCGCCTTCGCGGGCATGACGCGCCGCCGCGAACTTGGAAGAACTGGCTACGGGCAATCGCGTCACTCCGCGTACACCGGATCAGCCCGCTTCATGTCGGCCAGCCGCAGCACGACCAGACGCTGCATGGGGGCGTCTTCGCTCGCGCCGACGAAGAAATGCCGGCCGGCGGAATCGGGGCGCGCGGGATCGGCGGAGAGGACGACCATCTCCCCCAGGTTCAGCGTCACCGCGAACCGCTGCGCCGTCAGCGGGTCGATCTTCTGCGTCGATCGCAGCGCGAACCCGCCACTCCCAGCCACGTGCCGCGGCTTCAACGCGCCGTGGTGTACCTCGGGCACGAATTCGAGACGCACCCAGCCGTCCTGCACGCGCTCGGCCCGGACGCGGAACATACAGCGGGCCTGCTCGTAATCGCGAACCCGGACGCCGCCGGCGGCGGCGATCGAGATCGCGCAGCGCGGATAGACGGGGCTGGTCTGGATCTCCGTCTCGCCTCCGGACTGCAGCGTCAGGCGATGCGACCTGAGCGTGGTGGGAATCGCCGCGTCGGGCCGTTCCGCCGTCAGCACGAGCACGTCGTTCAACGCGCGGGACAGCATTTCCTGCAGCGCGCGGGGGGGCGACGACCCGCACGTCCCGAGGCGGAACCCATTCTCCTCGAGCAGCGCCCGCGACGCGGGAGGGATTTCCCCCGCCTGGGGCAGCTCGTTCCACAACTCCGCGCCCAGCAACGGATCCCCGACCGGCCGCTCCACGAACACGATCTCGACCTCGAACGCGTCCCGCGGCGGAGGGATCGGCGGCAGATACGTCCGGCGGACTTCGTCGGTCGATGCCCGCCCATCGGCGGCGGGCCACCATCCCGCGGTGCGCAACAGCTCGCAGCCGCACAAGGGCAGCAACAGCGCGAGCACCGGCACGGCGCGCCGGGCGGCGGGAATGCAGGCTGGAAACACGTGGCCGACTCCGAGGCCCGACTGTTCGTCGATGAACCGTCGTTCGGATCGTGAAGAGGCGAGAGAGGTGCGGGAGTGTAGGAGAGGCCGGAAAACGTGTCAACGCCCGCTCAGGAACGACGTGGGGGCCGGGCGTGCGACGCGGTTGGCGCGGGGTTGACCCGAGCAATGATGGTTTCAGTGGCAGGACCGTCCAAGGCAGTTCGCCGACGGATTGTCCTCGATGAGCCGCCCAGTCTAAACTAGAGAGACTGTCCCCCGATCGCGGCCGCCGTTCGAGCGGTTGCCGTTCCGTTCACTTCCCGCATCGCGCGTCCCCGCGCCTCGGAGCCCGTCGATGATCGCTGGTCGCTCTCCGTTCCCTCGCGCCGCTTCCCTCGTCTTGTGGAGTGCGGCGATCCTCGGCCTGGCGGCGGGCTGCTGGAGCTCGGACGCGCCTTCGAAGCGTCCGCCCGCCTCGTTCGGCGAATATGAACCGCCGCCCGGGCCGCGCGAGCCCCGGATCAGCGTGCCGGACATCCCGCCGCAGGCGGAACCGGCAGAGGACCCGGCCGAGCCGATCGCGTTCTCCGCCGACGACTGGCCCTGGTGGCGGGGACCGACGCACGACGGGCACAGCCCGGCGAAGAACGTGCCGCTGCGCTTCAGCGACGCCGAAGACGCGCGGGAAAACATCGTCTGGAAGCAGCCATTGCCTGGCCGCGGCCATTCGTCCCCCGCCGTGTGGGGGGACCGCGTCTTCCTCACGACCGCGGACGACGAAGCGGAGATCCAATCCGTGCTCTGCTTCGACCGCGCGACCGGCACGCCGCTGTGGACGACCGACGTACACCGCGGGAACTTCGAGCCGGCGAGCCGCATGCACCTGTGGAGTTCGCACGCCACCCCCACCGTCGCCTGCGACGGCATCCGCGTGTACGCCTCGTTCCTCAATGGGCAGGCGATCTGGACGACCGCCCTCGACCTCGACGGCCAGCAACTCTGGCAGCGGGAGGTCGGCGAGTTCGACTCGAAGCAAGGCTATTCCGCCTCCCCCGTCATCGTCGGCGGGCTGGCGATCGTCGCGGGGGACAACTGGGGGAGCGGCTGGATCGCCGCCCTCGATCGCCGCACCGGCGAGATCGTGTGGCGGACCGCACGCCCCGCCGCGGAGTCGTATTCCACGCCGCTGCCCGCCGAAGTCGACGGCGAACAGCGGCTGTTCCTGTGCGGGGCGCGGATCGTCGCCGGCTACGACGCCCGCACCGGAAAGGAAATCTGGTCGGTCCCCGGCACATCGCTGCAGACGATCGGCACGATGGTCAAGGAAGGCGACCTCGTGTTCGCCACGGGCGGCTGGCCCGAGACCGAAACGATCGCCTTGAAGGCGGCGACCGGCGATGTGGTCTGGCGGAACTCGACGCCGATCTGGCTCTCTTCGCCGCTCGTCCACGACGGGCTGCTCTTCGCCTTCCGCGACGAAGGGATCGCCTTCTGCTGGGACGCGCGGACGGGGAAGCTGAAGTGGAAGAAGCGGCTCGGCGGCAATCTCAGTTCGTCCCCGGTGCTCGTCGAGGACCGCATCTACTTGTTCGGGCAAGACGGCTCCTGCCGGGTGTTCCGCGCCGACGGCGCCGCCTACGAGGAGCTGGCGGCGAGCCAGCTCGGCCGCGAGACGTTCGCCAGCCCGGCGATCTGCGGGGACCGCATCTACATGCGGATCACCGACTTCGCCGCCGAACAACGCCGCCCGCAGTTCCTGTACTGCATCGGCGCACAATAGCCCGACGCGCCAGCGAGGGAGTCGCCGCAACGGTCGGCGAGTCGCGACGACGAACACGTGTGACGGTTCTCCCTTGCTCGCGCTGCGGGCTAGGATGATTCGCTACGGCCCGTCGCGATTCGCGGCCCCCGCCAGCGTGCGGCCGATCGCCGCGCCCAGCATCTCGTAACCGCGGGCGTTCATGTAGCAGCATGAGTCGACGTAGATCGGCCCCTCGATTTCGGCGAAGAGGCCGGTCAGGTCGTGGAACGGAACACCCTCCGCCTCCAGCTCCTGCGACGCCCGGAGCAGCATCGGGAACCCCTTGCGGACCGCGTGCCGGAACGGGTGGTCCTCGGCGAACGCCCACGATCGCTCCGCCGCATTCATCGGCTTCGAGCCTTCGACGTACTGGTTCGGCTGAAGGAAATGGTGGTACTCGATGCCGTTCGCGCGGCAGGTCCGCGCCAACTGGAGCGACCCCCGCCGCCAGAGGTCGACCAGCTCGCGGAACAGCGAGTCTTCGTCGTCGATCTCGAACTCGCCGCGGGGACCGGTGAGGAGCAGTTCGTCTCCGCCCGATCGTGCCCCCTCCGGGGCGGCGAATGCGAGGTCGCGGAGCCGCCACACGAGGTTGACGAGCGGCGAATACGCGAGCGGGGCCGGCAGGTTGCGGAAGATCATCGCCCATTCCTGCCGGGCGCGCGCGGCGGGAGAAGCGCCGCCGGTCGATTCGTTTCGGAGCGCGTCGACGCGCGCCCGCCAGCCGAGCGGGAAGGCTGGCGACTGGTAGCCGAACTGCTGCTGGTAGCTCGCGTGGACCACGTCGTTGAAGCCGTCGAGCAGCACGATCGCGTCGAACTCCGCCCCCTGCGCCAGCAGGTAATTCACGAACAGCAAAGGCTGCGGCTGCTTGTACCCCGCCATCGCCAGCGGGACGACGACGATCTCGCGGCCGGCGAACTCCGACGACTTCTTCAATTCCGCCGCGAGCGCCGCCCCCCCCTGCTGCGCGACCTCGAACGCGATCGAACCGCCGAGCACGCCGACGATGAACGTATCGGGCGACTTCTTCCGAACCGGGCTCTCCCGGCCGACGAAGCCGTACTCGTTGACCGGCTCGGCGCGGAGCCGGCTGGCGGCGTCGAACACGTAGCCGGTGTAGGGGTGCAGGATGTGGTCCCCCGCCATGAAATCGGCGGGGCGCTCGAGCGTCCCTTTCACCACGCGATGGTTCCCGCCGAGGAACTCCGTGCTGCCGGTCGAGACTTCCAGCGGATGCGCCGCCGCGAACTGCGCGCGGTGCAGTTCGGCGAACGACAACTGGCCCTCGATCCCCCACAGCGCGAGCGCCGCGACCACTTCCGCCGTCGCCCAGACGGCGGCGAACCAGACGGTCCCGCGCAGCCAGCGCCGCCGGCGCGGCGGCGCGGCGGAAACGGCGGACGGATCGGTCGCGGAAGTCGCCATGACGATTCGACATTATCACCGAACCGCCGACGCCGCAACCGGTTAGCCGCGACGCGCAGGCTTTGCGCAGCGGAGCGCCCCCCGCGACTCGCGTTCTCCGTCCGCTCGACCTCCGCGCCCGAATCGTCTATCCTCGGCGCGCCGCCGCGAGATCCGCGGCGCAATCTCCCGAAGGACGCGACGATGCTGCACGCCGTCATCATGGCTGGCGGAAGCGGGACGCGGTTCTGGCCGCAGAGCCGCCGGAACATGCCGAAGCAACTGCTGCGGCTCGCGGGGCCGCGGACGATGATCCAGGCGACGCGCGACCGCTCCGCCCGCTTCGTCCCCGACGATCGCACGTGGGTCGTCACGAACGCGGCGCAGGCCGGGGAGACCGCGCGGCAGTTGCCCGAGGTCCCGCGGGAGAACCTGCTGGTCGAGCCGTGCGGACGCAACACCGCCCCCTGCATCGGACTGGCGGCGATCCAGCTTCTGGCACGCGATCCCGAGGCCGTGATGCTCGTGATGCCCGCCGATCACGTCATTCGACCGGCCGAGCGGTTCGAGCAAGCGGCCCGGCAAGGGTGCGAGATCGTGGCGCGGAATCCGGAGGCGCTCGTGCTGTTCGGCGTTTCGCCGACGCACCCGGCGACCGGCTACGGTTATATCGAGCGCGGCGCGCCGCTGCCGGGGTCCGAGGGGTCGGCGTTCGCCGTCGCTTCGTTCCGCGAGAAGCCGGACCGCGGAACGGCGGAGGAGTACATGGCGACCGGCCGCTTCTACTGGAACTGCGGAATCTTCGTCTGGCGGGCGGACCGCATCCTCGCCGCGCTGGCGGAGTCCGAGCCGGAGATTCACGCCGGACTCGCACGGCTCCGCGGGGCGATCGGCACGCCGCAATGGGAGCAGGCGCTCGCCGCCGAGTTCCCGGAGATGAAGAAGATTTCCATCGACTACGCGGTGCTCGAACGGGCGGAGAACGTGTGCCTGCTCGAAGCGCCGTTCGACTGGGACGACGTGGGAAGCTGGGGAGCGCTCCCGCGGCTGTCCGGGACCAATGCCGCGGGCAATGCCATCGACGGCCCGTTCTCGGGGATCGACACGCGGAACTGCATCGTCCGCACGACTGAGGACCACTTGATCGCCACGATCGGCATCGAGGATTGCATCATCGTCCACACTCCCGACGCCACGCTCGTCGCGCGGCGCGGAGATGAAGAGGCGATCCGCCGGCTGGTCGACCAACTGGGACAGCAGCGACATGAGCGATTCCTCTGAACCGGACGCGACGGCGCCCTTGCCCGAGCAAGTCCCCTTCCCGGCCAGCGGCCGTCTGCTGGGGCTGGACTACGGCACGAAGCGCGTCGGCGTCGCGGTCTCGAACCCCGACCAGACGATCGCCAGCCCTCTCGAAACGTGGCAGCGGCAGGACCCGGCGCAGGAGGAGCGTCGGCTGAGATCGCTTGTCGAAGAGTATCGCATCGTGGGCCTCGTCGTCGGGCTGCCGGTCCACATGAGCGGCGAAGAGGGGCAGAAGGCGGGCGAGGCCCGGGCGTTCGGGCGGCACGCGGCGGAGGTCGCCGGGCTGCCGCTGCGGTTCTGGGACGAGCGGTTCACGAGCAGCCAGGCGGACGAGCACATGCTCGCGGCGGACCTCACGCGGAAGCAGCGGAAGGGAATTCGCGACCGGCTCGCGGCGCAGATTCTCCTGCAGCACTTCCTCGACGCGGCGGACCGCGAGCGCCCGCCGGGGGCGTACCGCGATTGAGCTGCCGTCCGAAAGCGGTCGTGCCGGCTTCGTCACGCCGCCTTCGCGTCCCCCTCCCGCGCGCGGGTCCCGGTCATGAACACGTTGGTCGGGGCCATCACGTAGCGATAGCCGGCGAGCCACTTCAGCGCCCCGGCCTTCGTGGCGAGCTTCAAAAGCTGGGCGGAGAGCGCCCGCAGCGGCCGTCCGGCCGTGCGATGCGCCTTCGGCGCGAGTGGGATCTTGCCGATCCCCTCGTCGAGCGGTCCGAACCCGCCGACCCGCGACGTGGACGCGGTGCAGTCGGCGGCGTCGAACACGAGCTCCGGGAACAGCTTCTTGATCCCCTCGTGGGTGAACCGCCAATAGTCCGAGGGGTAGCCGTGGAACTTCCATGCGAACGGCGCCGAGATGCACGCCCGCCCGCCCGGCTTGAGCAGCTTCGTCAGGTTTTCCGCCATGCGGAACGGCTGCCCGCAGTGCTCGAGCACGCTGAGGCAGACGATCGTGCCGAACCGCTCGCCGGCGAGGGCCGCGTCGACCTCCGCGAAATCGGCGGTGAGGTCGAGCACGACGTCGACGCCGCTCCCGGCCGACATGTCGACGCCGACATACCGCCCGCGTTGGCTCAGCAGCGAGCGGAGATCCTGCGTGGTCCCGTAGTCGCGCGAGCCGACTTCCAGGAACGGCCCCTCGAGTTTCGCGGCCAACTGCCGGACATAGAGATACTGGTTCAGGTCGCCCATGCCGGATTCCCTTCCGAACGGCGGTGGATGCGGCCCCTGCGCGAGCGCGCACGACGGGGAGGAGGCGGGGCCGCGCGGGCGGGATGGTAGGCAATTCCCGCCGGCGGGGGTAGTCGAGTTGCTACGGATCGCCGGAACGGGGCCAAGGATCCGCGAAAGAATGGCTTGAAGGATTTCGGGTGGCACGCCCTGCGAGAAGTTCAGGAACAGGCTGCCGCCCCCCGAAAAAGGAGAAGTCTCGGAGAAGACCCGCGAAAGCGCGAAGCGCGCCTTGCGCCGCGGTCGAAGCGAAGGCGCCCAGGGCAAACCTTCGGCCAAACGCTCGCGGACGGTCCACGACGCGCTGGAGCGGGAAGGGAAGTCCGCGGCGTCGCACGAGGCCCTGTCCAAACAGGCCCATCAGGCGGCGCGGCGGCGCACGGCGAGCGAACGCTCCGCCGCGGCGGAACAGGCGGCGGAGACGAAAGGAGCCAAGGGGCACCGCGAGGCGGCCCGCACGCGCCAGGCGCACGCCGGGAAAAAATGAGCGCCCAACACGCAAGGAAGCGCCCCCGAGAGCGCTCCCCTGCGCTCGCGGGCTGCGCCCGCGAGGCTTCGGGTCGCGGCTAACCGAAGTTTGATGCCGCACGCTCAGGCCGCGCGGCGCGCTCCGGCGTGCCGGGGCGGCGCGTCGGGAAGTTCTGCGCCGCGGGCGAGGAGATCGGCGATTCCCTCGAGGCGCTCCATCTCGGCTTGGAGATCGGCCGTGTGCCGCTCGAGATCCCCCCGCGACAGATCGGGCGGGATGGCGCGGGGCGCTCCCATCACGAGGTGGATCTTCGTGAATGGCCTGGGGAACAGCATGTCGGTCCACTTCCCGCGGATCCGCCAGCCGCGGGCGCAGGAGTACACCGCGGGCACGATCCGGCGGCCGGAGCGCGAGGCAAGATACACGATCCCGTCCTTCAGCTTCCGGCGCGGGCCGCGCGGGCCGTCGGGGGTGATCGCGATGTGATGCTCGCGGGCGGTCTCGAGCAGTTGTCGCACCGCCTGCGCCCCGCCCCGGTTCGTCGAGCCGCGGACCGGCAGGATGCCGAGCACCTCCATCGCGTCGGCGACGAACGACCCGTCCTGATGGCGGCTGACGAGACCGGCCATGTTCTGCGGGCGGGCGGAGAACAGCGTCATCAGGATGTGGTCGTGCCACAGGCAGAACAGGAACCGCGGACCGACCGGCGGAAGATAGGCGTTGGTGGCGGGATCGACGGCGCGGACTTCGAGCCGGCAGGTGGCGAACAGCAGCCGGCAGCAGCCGGCGATCAGCCGGGCCAGCAGGCGGATCAATCGGCGACTGCGGATCTTCAAGACGGCTTCCCCCCAGCGCGCAAAGCGACGACGGCCGAAGCGGGCCGGATTATAGCGGCGCGGCCCGGATCGCCAATGCCGATTCGGCGCGACCCTTTGCACTGCAAACATTCAACTTGTTCTCGTGCGCGAGTTGACCACGGATCTCACTGATGGGCACTGATAAGAGAAGAAGAAATCCGTGGTCATCCGTGCCCATCCGTGGTGACCTGCCTTTGGGCGCCTTCGCCCGGGCCGATTCAAGCTTTTCTCTGCGTCCTCGGCGCTCTCTGCGGTTTCGGCTTCACCGCTCCGAAACGTTCGAACCGCCGAGAGCGCCAAGGACGCAGAGGCTCGGAGTCGAGCATTCGTTGGGCGTCGCCGGGCTGGGACTTCGTGTCGATTCCGGGTTCGGTTGCGGCTTCGACGCGGTGGGAATCGCGAGTTCCACAGGCGATTCAGTCGAGCGACTCGAGCATCCGTTTCGCCTCGGCGTGGTCGGGGGTGCGGTCGAGGATCGCTTCGAGGTTCTTGCGGGCCGCGTCCGTGCGGCCCAGCGCGAGGTGGGCCTGGGCCAGCCCCAGCTCGAGGTCGTCGTCGCCCGGCTTGAGCTGCGAAGCGACGGCGAACTCGCGGACCGCCCGCGCATGGTCCTTCTTCCCGGCGTAGGCGCGGGCGAGCGTCGCGTGGAGGCCGGCGTCGAGGACGTCGATCTGCATTGCCTGCCTCCCGTAATCGATCGCTTGATCGAACTCGCCGGCGGCGAGGTGCATCCGGGCGAGGCCCTTGCGGGACTCGGCATCGTCGGGATCGCGCGCCGCCAGCGCCGCGAGCACGTCCCGCAGCTTGTCGTCCCGCGACTGCCGGCGGTACAGGTTCGCCAGCCCCTCCAGATACGCGGAGTCCTGCGGGAACGATTCGCGGCCGAGCGCGTACAATTTCTCCGCCTCGTCGGCGTCGCCGTTTTGCGCGACGAGCGCGGCGAGCAGCTTGAGCACCTCGGGATGCGGCTGTTCGCGATCGAGCGCGGGGCGGAGATGGGCGATGGCGGCTTCGACGTTCTCCGCGAGCAGCTCGAGCTGCGCCAGGACGAGGGCCGCGTCGGCGTTGCTCTTGTCGGCCGCGAGCGCCTTCGCGGCGATCTCGCGGGCCTGCCTCCGTTCGCGGGTCTTGAGCAGCGCCCGGGCGTAGGCGCCGGCGTTGGCCGCGTCATCCGGCTTCTCGCGGTACGACTTCTCGATCTCGGCGAGCGGGCGGGGATCGGCTGCGGGAGCGCTCCGCTTCAAGTCGGCGACGATTTCATCGATGAACTCGCGATAGCCCTTCTCGAACGTGGCGACGTCGACTCCGAACACCCGCGGGATCGCCGCGTCGGTCCCGACGTTCGCGCGATACGCGGCGAGCAGTTTCGGGACCGTCTCCGGCCCGTATTTCTCGATCATGTACTGGGCGTAGAGGCGGCTCTGGCAGTAGGCGAACTGCCAGTCGTCGGGGGACTTCGGCCGCTGAAAGCCCTCGTTCAGCTCGTCGAGGCTCCGCAGCTCGCCTTTCGGCACGCGCTCGAGCAGCAGTTCGTCCCACTCCTCGGGACGGGGCGAGCCTTCCGCCGTGACCGCCAGCGCCTCGGTGAACCAGTGCGGGATGTTGAACTTCGTCTGCTGGAGCGTGATGACGTGCACGAACTCGTGCTTGACCACCCGCGCCCAGTTGAAGGGCTTCTCCGCCGCCGTGGGAGAGGCCATCGCCACCATCACGCCGGTCGAGGCGCCGATCGTCTGGATCCACGGCAGCCCGACCATCCGCGCGCTGAACCACTCGTGGGCCGAGACCCCCTTCGCCTTGTTGAAGATCTCGAACTGCGTGCGGTGCGGCGGCTCGAACCCGAATTGCCGCACCAGCTCGGGATAGATTTCTTCCAGGTGCTCGGCCATATATTCGCCGAGGACCGCGTCCAATTCGGAATCGACGCGGACCACGAAATGGTCGGTCTCGATCGTGCGGTAGCCGTCGAGCAGCTTGAGGACCTTCCGCATGTTGCTGACCCGGACGTGGTAGGGGTCGGCTTGGAAGGCGTCGTCCAGGATCTTCGCCGCCTCGTCGTTCCGGCCGGTCCGCATGGCGAGCATGCCGAGCGCGGTCTTCGGCTCGGAGAGCTGGGGCATCACGCGGATCGCGGCCCGGTACATCCGCTCGGCGGCGTCGAACCGCAGCCGCGACTCGAGCGCGTCGCCGACGATGTGCAGGAAATGCCCCGGGCGGGGATTTCGCCGCGCGAGATCGATCGCGAGCCGCTCGAAGCGGTGCGGGTGTTCGAGCCGGATCTGATCGGGGGCGTCGAGGTTCGCGAGCAGCGCGTCGAGCCGCTCGTCGGCGGGGAGGCCGTCCTCGATCAGGTAGCAGGCGGCGACGCGGGCCAGCGTCCGCTGGTCGTGCGGGGCGACGGCTTGCGCCTGCTCGAGGGCTTTCAGCGCCGTCTTCGTGTCCGCCTCGGCGAGCGCGATGTCCGCCAGCAACCGCAGCGCGGGGACGTGCGACGGATCGACCGCGAGCGCTTCGCCGGCGCGGACGCGGGCTTCGTCGTAATCCCGCTGCTGAAGCGCCGCCTCGCCGAGCGACGCGAGCGCGTCGGCAGCCCGGGGATTGACGGCGAGCGCTTGCTTGAGGTCCGGGAGCGCGTCGGCCCGGTTGTACTTTTCCAGCAGGATCGCGCCGGAGACGTGGTGCGCCTGCCAGGCGTTTTCGTCCGCGTGCAGCGCGTCCGGGCAGAGCGTGTTCACCGCGAAATCGAAGATCTGCGACACGCTGTGCCAGCGCGCGTATTGCAGCGAGCCTTCCGCGACCAGCAGCAGCGTCTCGGCGTCGGCCGGTTGCGCGCGATTGTAATAGCGGACGAACCAGCGATACTCGCCGTCCGCCGCGTCGAGCCGGCCGGTCTCGGCGAGCGCCTGCGCGCGCACGAGATGCGCGAGCGGCTGGTCGGGATCGAGGGCGATCGCCTCGTTCGCGCGCTTCTCCGCCTCGGCGTACCGGCTGCGGCGGAAGAGCACTTCGCCCAGCCGCGCCGGCAGCGCCGCCGCCTGGGGATGCCCGGCGATCGCCTGTTCGAGCGCCGCCTGCGCTTCGGCCCACGCGCCTTCGGCCTGATGCGCGCGGCTCAAGCCGATCGCCGCGGCGACGGCAGTCGGATCGTCGTCGAGCAGGGCGGCGAACGCCTCGCGGGCCTCGGCATAGCGTCCCTTCTGAAAATGCTCGCGGGCCGCGTCCGCGGCGGCC
This sequence comes from Planctomycetales bacterium, assembly GCA_040877365.1. Taxonomy (GTDB): domain Bacteria; phylum Planctomycetota; class Planctomycetia; order Planctomycetales; family Planctomycetaceae; genus JBBDNT01. Next base: position 4,587 of record JBBDNU010000110.1, on the reverse strand, counting down.
GGCTTCAGCCGGTCCTCCGCGAGGGCGGGCCTTCCGATCGCGACAAGCAGCCAGAGCGCGAGAACGGCAAGCGGTCTCATCGGCGGACCCCTTTCGGAGGTGGCGAGCGGAGCGGCCCCGACTGCGAAGGTAGCCCATCGCGATGCGACATACAATGGAATTCCCGCCGCCGCCGGCGTGCAGTATACTGTCAGCGGAAAGTCCCGACGCCTCGTCGATGCCGACACCGTCGTCGGAGGAGACCGCCGATGCCGATCGAAGTCGAAGCCGTGTATGAAGACGGCGTATTGAAACTCGACCAGCCGCTCCCGCTCGACGAGCACGAGCGGGTGACGGTGGAGATCACGCCCAAGATCAGCCGCGCGCGGCGGAGCGTCGGGTTGCTGCGCTGGACGGGGGATCCCGAGGTCCTGCGCCGGATCGCCGAGGATCCTGATTTCGGCGTGCTGGGCTCATGAACTTCGCCGCGATACCGTATGGCGCGTCGGTATTCCTCGATGCGAACGTATTCGTGTACTCGCTCACCGACGATGCCACCTTCGGGGATCCCTGCACGGAGCTGTTGGAACGAGTCGAATTCGGGGACTTGCAGGGCTTCATTTCAGTTGCATTGTTCAGTGACGTGGCGCATCGGTTGATGACGCTCGAGGCATGCGAGACCAACGGCTGGCCGTATGCCGGGATCGGAAATCGGCTGCGTCGGAATCCCGTCGAGATCCAGAAGCTCCACCGCTTCCGCCAGGCGCTGGATGAAATCGTGAGCATGGGCATTCGGATACTTCCCGTGCAGGCGTCGCACGTGCTACATGCCGCCGACTTAAGCCGTCAACATGGATTGCTCAGCGGCGACGCACTGATCGTTGCGATCATGCTGGATCACGGCCTGACGCTTCTGGCCAGCAACGACGCCGACTTCGACCGTGTGCCCGGCTTGATGCGGTATGCACCGGTCGGCTGAGCCGATAACATGATCGCGACTCGTCGCCGTCGCGAACGACCGCTTATTGGTGGAACTCACCTTGTCGCCCCTCGTCGCCGCCGCCTGGTTCACCGAAACTCCCTGGCCTCCCGTCGTCCTGTTGAGCGTGCTCGCCGCGCTCGCGGTCGCCGGCTGGCTCGGCACGCAGCGCGGGATGTACCTGGTCGCGGTGGGGGTCATCGCGGCGGCGTGCGGTGCGGTGATCCTGGTCGAACGGCTCGTCGTGACCGAGGCCGAAATCGTCGAGCAGCGCGTGCGGGACCTGGCCGACGCGTTCCGCACGAAGGACCTCGAGCGGACGTTGTCGTTCTTCTCGGCGACGGCCGTGCCGGAGCGGTTCGCAATCACGGGGGCCATCCTCGTGGTGACGGTCCACGACGACCTGACGATCACCGACATGGATGTGGAGTTGACCGCGGCCGGATCCCGCGCCACGTCGCACTTCCGCGCCAACGCCTCGGTCGACGGCATCGGTTACGCGGCGCAAGGGCGAAGGCCCTCGCGGTGGCGGTTGACCTGGCAGAAAGAAGGGGCGGACTGGAAAGTCGTCCGCATCGAGCAACTCGACCCGGTGAACGGCGCGCCGCTCGACCTGTGGCGCCGCTTCGCCCTGATGCCTTGACCACGGATCCCACTGATGGGCACTGATGACGGAAGAAATCCGTGGTCATCCGTGGTGAGCTGGTCGCTTCGAGCTTTTCCTCCGCGTCGTCGGCGCTCTCTGCGGTTAAAAAGCTTCAGCTTCATGGCTCCGAAACGTTCGAACCGCCGAGAGCGCCGAGGACGCAGAGGTTGGGAGTTCGACTGCGGCAGCCATTTCGGAACAGAAGCACGCGGAGGGCGCGAAGAGAGACGGCCCGGATGATCGCCCACGGATGGCGCAGCTCGGCAAGAACTGAACCACAGAAATCTTGACCACGGATGGGCACGGATGGAACACGGATATTCCTTCTTCATCAGTGCCCATCAGTGGAATCCGTGGTGGAAAAATCCGTTACTACTTCTTCTTTTTCTTCTTTGCGATCCTTTGCGTTCTTTGCGGCTTTGCGTCGAAAAGCGAATTTCGGTTGCGGCTTCGCCGCCGCCGGGGATGCTACGGCCGCTCGTTGAACCAGTCCTCGCGGATGATCAACGTGTCCGTGCTGCTCCCGCTGCGGATCTGCACCCGGTTGTACCGCCACGCACCGCGGATCGCGAACCCCGGCTGCGTCGCCGCCCACGCCCTGCGGTAGGCCGAGCGGCTGATCGGCCGCGGGTGCTCCGCCGCGACTTCCGGCGGGAGTTCGTGCGAGTAGTACGACGGCTCGAACATCCAGTTCGCGGCCCGCGCTGTCGACGCCGCGGCTTCAATCGCGAATGCGAGCGTCACGGTCGCAGCCACGGAGAGCCCGCGCCGCACGCGCGTGCTGCTGGTCGCGCTCCTGCCGGACATGGCTCGGTCCGATCATGAAAATGTTGGCGAAAGCCCCCATCGCGGCCGAAATGATGCGTCCCCGCAACATTCGGCCGGCGATTCTCCGCAGTGGCGGAAAAGTGCATTTCGCGTGCCGGGAGGAGGGCCGGCGCGGACTTAATTCAGCGGGATCCCTCGTTCCTTGTAGATTTGCTCTTTGAGCTTCGTGTCTTCGATGATCACGATCTGCCCGTTGTCGGCGTCGTAGGCGTACTTGTGGTAATCCCGCCGCGCCTGGAGCGTGACCCCCGGGTTCTCGTCCATCCACTTCAGCAACTCGGCGTGGGTGGGGAAGCGGTCCTTCTCGATCTCGAAGTGCTGCGCCCATTGCTCGATGGGCCAGGTCCCGATTTCCGAAGCGAGGCCGATGCGGGCGGAAGTCGCTTGCGAAATCGGGTTGTTCCCCTGCACGAGGTCCCCCTCGACGACGACGTAGTTGGGGTTGTCCGCCTGCGCCTGCTTCAGGTCGAGGACCTCGCGGGTGGTCCGGTTGAGGATCTCCTGCCGCGGCGGCTTCTTCTCCGCCCGGGGCGCGTCGGGCAAATCGTACGTGCAACCCGCGACCAGCAACGCTCCAATCGCCACGCGCGCGGTTCTCATGTTCCATTCCCTCGCATCGCGGACACTGGAAACGTGGCCGTCAGCGGGCGGGCGGCGCCCGCCCGACCGTGCCCTCGACCTTCGCCGTCTCTATTTTCTCAACGTGAGGAGCATTTCCGCAAGCGACGGCGAACCGTCCCGCCTCCGCCGCCACGAAGAATCGCCCGGCCCTCTCAGCGGTGGAGTACAGGCTTCAGCCTGTCGGCTGTCGCGCGGAGGCCGTGCTGGTTCCTCGTCAGCCTGAAGGCTGGACTCCAGCCCGCTGGGGCGCAGTCGGGGCGCGCGTTTGCTAGAATCGCCGCGCCGTCCGCGATTCGCTTCCGCCGAGTGTTCCAGAACGAGACGCCGCATGAGTTCCACCGCCAGACCCCGAGTGTTCATCACCCGCGAGATCCCGGCCGCCGGTCTCGACCGCGTCAAGGCCGCCTGCGATGCCGACGTGTGGGACGGCCACCTTCCCCCCGACCGCGACGAGCTGCTGCGCCGCGGTCGCGGCTGCGACGGCGTGCTCACCTTGCTCACCGAGAGGGTCGATGCCGAGTTCATGGACGCCGCCGGCCCGCAGCTCAAGGTCGTCAGCAATTACGCCGTCGGGTTCAACAACATCGACGTGCCGGAGGCGACGAAGCGGGGGATCCGCGTGGGCAACACGCCCGGCGTGCTCACCGAGGCGACGGCGGACATGGCGTTCGCCCTGCTGATCTCCGCCGGGCGGCGGATCGTCGAGTCGGCCCAGTACGTCAAGGACGGCAACTGGAGAACATGGGAGCCGTTGGGGCACATCGGCGTCGACCTCGTCGGGCGAACGGTCGGCGTGGTCGGGATGGGGCGGATCGGGTTTTCCTTCGCGAAGAAGTGCCGCATGGGCTGGGACATGCAGGTCCTCTATCACGACAAGTTCGAGAACGAGGCGGCCGAGCACGATCTCGGCGCGAAGCAGGTCGATCTCGACGCGCTGCTCGCGGAGTCCGACTTCGTCTCGGTCCACACGGATCTGAACGCGGAGACGCAGGGGATGTTCAACGCGGACGCCTTCCGCAAGATGAAGCGGACCGCGGTGTTCGTCAACACGGCCCGCGGCCCGATCCACGTTCACAAGGATCTGTACGACGCGCTCAAGCACGGCGAGATCTTCGCGGCGGGGCTGGACGTGACCGACCCGGAGCCGATCCCGCTGGACGATCCGCTCCTCACGCTTCCCAACTGCGTGATCGCCCCGCACATCGCCAGCGGCACGGTGTCGAGCCGCAACGGCATGGCCGAGATCGCCGCCGACAACCTGCTCGCCGGATTGAAGGGACAGCCGCTGCGGTGCTGGGTGAACGCGGAACGCTGAACGAAGCAGTGCCGCGTCGTCGGCGACGGCCACCTGTACCAGGGCCGCCGCGGCCGGCCGTTCGGCACGGAGCGCTGGTCCCGCCACCCGGCCGCGACTCTCGGCCTCGAGTCCACCCTCCCCTCCCGGCCAAAGGAGCAAACCCCAGCGAACCCGCGCTGAGTGGCCGCAGGGGCGTGCGACGCGGTTTGTGATTGTGGTCAGGCGGCTCGGTTGTAG
>JBBDNU010000109.1:0-23235 GCA_040877365.1 Planctomycetales bacterium | reverse complement strand
TTTGCTGAGCCTGAGCGGAGCTTGAAAACACCCACGGATTCTGGTGAAGACCCCTTCTTCTTTGCGATCCTTTGCACTCTTTGCGGCTTTGCGTCGAAAAACGACTTTCAGTTGCGGCTTCGCCTCGCTGAGCTCTTCGCGTCTTTGCGTCGAATCTTGCCAATCAGTTGCATTGCTCACTCTTCCGCCATGCTCCGCCTCCGCGACGTCAGCAAGACCTATCACACGGGGGAGCTCGACGTCCCGGTGCTGCACGGCGTGTCGCTCGACGTGGCCCGCGGCGACCTGATGGTGGTCGTCGGTCCGTCCGGCTCGGGGAAGAGCACGCTGCTCAACATCGTCGGGGGGATCGACACCCCGACGAGCGGCGAAGTCTGGTTCGACGACCGCGACATCGCAGCGCTGTCGGAGCCTGCGCGGACCACGTTTCGCCGCGAGAGCGTGGGGTTCGTGTTCCAGTTCTACAACCTCGTGCCGACGCTCACCGCGCGGGAGAACGTGCTCGTCGCCACCGAGATCGCGCGGGACCCGCTCTCGGCCGAGGCGGCGCTCGAGATCGTCGAGTTGTCGCACCGGCTGGACCACTTTCCGGCGCAGCTTTCGGGCGGCGAGCAGCAGCGGGTCGCCATCGCCCGCGCGATCGCCAAGCGCCCCGCGCTCCTCCTGTGCGACGAGCCGACCGGCGCGCTCGATCTCCCCACCGCCCGCCGAGTGCTCGGCGTGCTCGAGCGACTGCACTCGGCCCACGGGACGACGGTGCTGATCATCACGCACAATTCGGCGATCGCGGCGATGGCCCGCACGGTGGTGCGGCTCGGCTCGGGGACGATCGCCGAAATCTCGACGCACGACCGCCCCACGCCCCCCGAGGAGATCGCCTGGTGAGCGCGCTCGACCGCAAGCTCGTGCGGGAGCTGCGCGCCGCCCGCGGCGTGCTCGCCGCGATCGTCGGGATCATGGTCGTCGGCATCTGCTGCTTCGTGGCGATGGCGTCGCTGTACCTCAACCTGCGGGAGTCGCGCGACGGATACTACGCGCAGGCGCGAATGGCCGACTTCTGGATCGACCTGAAGAAGATGCCCCTCGCCGAATTGGACCGCATCCGCGACCTTCCCGGCGTGGCGCAGGTCGAGACGCGGATCGTCTTCCCGGTGACGGCGGATCTCGACGGCGTCGAGCGGCCGCTCTCCGGCGAGGTCGTCTCACTCCCCGATCGGCGGTCCCCCGTTCTCAACGACATCGTGCTTCGCAGCGGCCGCTACTTTTCCGACGAGCGCCGCGCGGAAACGATCGTCAGCGATGCGTTCGCCCGCGCTCGAAAGCTCCGCCCGGGCGACCGCATCCGGCTGATCCTCGACAACCGCCTCCAGGAGCTCTCGATCGTGGGGACGGCGATCGGACCGGAATACGTCTACCTGTTGCCGCCCGGCGGACTGGTGCCCGACCCCGAGCATTACGGCGTGTTCTACCTGAAGCGCAGCTTCGCCGAGGAGGCGTTCGATTTCGAAGGAGGGTGCAACCAGATCATCGGACGCCTGGGACCCGAGCACCGCGACCGCCCGGCGGAGCTCCTCGACCGCATCGAGCGTCGGCTCGAGCCGTTCGGCGTGGCCGCCGTCACGCCCCGCGCGCAGCAACCCTCGCACTGGTTCCTCACCAGCGAGCTGGAGGGGTTGAAGATCAACGTCGTGGTGCTGCCGGCGATCTTTCTGTCGGTCGCCGCGCTGATCCTCAACGTGCTCATGATGCGCGTCGCCGAGCAGCAGCGGACCATCGTGGGAACGTTGAAGGCGATCGGCTACGGCAACGGGCCGCTGTTGCGGCATTACCTCAAGTTCGGCGCCGCGATCGGCCTCGCGGGAGGAGTGCTCGGCGGGCTGTCGGGCTATGCGCTCGCGGGGCTGATGACGCGGGTCTACCTGCACTACTTCGAGTTCCCGCGGCTCGTGAACCAGCCGTATCCCGCGGTGATCGCCGCCGGCGTGGGGATCAGCGCGGCGTGTGCGCTTCTGGGGACGCTCCGCGGCACGCGGATGGTGCTGCGGCTCGCTCCCGCCGAGGCGATGCGCCCCAAGCCCCCGCCCGAGGGACGGCCCATCCTTCTGGAACGCTGGCGATGGCTGTGGCGGCGGCTCGACTTCCGATGGCACCTCGTGCTCCGCGGGATGTTCCGCCAGCGGACGCGGACGCTCGCGGGGGTGTTCGCGGCGGCGGTCGGCGCGGCGCTCATTCTGCTGATGCTCTCCCTCCGCGACTCGATGGACGCCCTCGTGCAGTTCCAGTTCGACAAGCTCCTGTTGAGCGACTTCGACGTGACCTTGAAGGATCCGCACGACCTGGGCGCGGCGGCCGAGGCGGCCCGCCTTCCCGGCGTCGATCACGCCGAGCCGCTGTTCACCGTGCCCTGCACCTTCCGCCACGGGCCGCGCTCGCGGAAGGGGGCGATCACGGGGATCGTTCCCGGGGCGCGGCTGACCATTCCCCGCGACGCGGCCGGGAACCGCGTGCCCGTGCCGGAAGTGGGCGTGATGCTCACGGCGCGGCTCGCGGAATTGCTCGACGCCGCGCCGGGCGACGTGCTGAGGGTCGAGCCGGTGACGGGAGACCGCGAGCCGCGGAGCGTCCCCGTCGCCCGGGTCGCGGACAGCTATCTCGGGCTGGCGGCCTACGCCGACTTCGGCTATCTCAACCGGCTGATGGGGGAGGAAGGCTCGGTGACGGGGTTGCAGCTCGCGGCGGATCCGTCGCCGGAGAGTGCCCGTGCGTTCTATCGGGAGATCAAGCGGACGCCCGCGGTGCAGACCGTGAACCCGATCCGCGAGCAGAAGGCGCAGCTCGAAGCGGTCCTCGTGGAGCAGACGATGATCGCGATCTACGTGGTGATCGCGTTCGCGGGGCTGATGTTCTTCGGCAGCATTCTGAACTCGTCGCTGATCGGGCTGGCGGAGCGGCGGCGGGAGATCGCCACGTTCCGCGTGCTGGGCTATCGCCCGCGCGAAGTCGGCGCGATCTTCCTGCGGGAGAGCCTGATCGTGAACCTGGCGGGGACGCTGCTCGGACTGCCGCTGGGAGTGTGGTTGACGCGCCTGCTGTCGCGGCTGTACGACACGGACCTGTACCGCATTCCGTTCGTGATCCGGCCGGAAAGCCTGATCGTGACGGTGTTGCTGGGGGTGGCGTTCATCCTGCTGGCCCACGTGCCGGTGCGCGCGGCGGTCCGGCGGTTGGACTGGCTCGACGCCTTGAACGTGCGGGAGTGAGCGCGATGGGACGCTGGATCGGCGCGGCAATCGTGGGGACGCTCCTGCTCGCGGCGGGCTGGGCCGTGTGGCGGAACCTCCGCGAGGGCGCGCCGGTCGACGTGGCGACGGTCTCCCGCGGCGAGATCCGCACCTACGTCGAGGAGCTGGCCAAGACCCGCCTGCCGGAGATTTACCGCGTCACGATGCCGCTCGACGGCCGCATTCTTCCGATCGACCTCGTGGAAGGGGACCCGGTCGAGCAGGGGCAGGTGGTCGCCCGGATGGAGGCCGCCGATCTCGAGACCGCGGTGGCGGAAGCCGGCGCGCGGGTGGCGCGGCTCCAGGCGGAGATCGTCGAGAACGACGACACGCGGCTGGAGAAAAGCGCGCTGGCCCAGTTCGACGAGCTCCTGAAGTCGATGCGGAACGCCGTCGCCGCCGCCGAGGCGCAGATCCAGGCCAGCCGGGCGAAGCTCGACGTGGCGTCGAAGGAGCTGGGCCGGGTCCGGCGGCTGGCGGAGACCGGGGCGGCGACCGAATCGCTGCTCAACGCGGCGCAGCTCGAGCGCGAGCAGAGCGCCGTCGAGCAGCGGAAGGACGAGCTGACGCTCGCCTCGCTCGAGGCGATCCACAGCGCGATGCTCATCGGCCGCGACGCCATCGAGCAGTACATCGCCAAGAAGGCCCTCCAGCGGAGCGTGCTCGCGCAGCAGCGGGCCGAGGCGGAGGCCCAGCTCGAGCGCGCCCGCCGCGACCTGGAACGGACCGCGATCCGCGCCCGCGCCGGCGGGGTCGTGCTCAAGCGGCACGTCTCGAACCAGCAGGTGTTGCCGGCCGGCGCGGAGCTGCTCGACATCGGCCAGCTCGAGCGGTTGCAGGTCGAGGCGGAGGTCCTGTCGCAGGAGGCCATCGACGTGAGAACCGGGCAGGCGGTCGAGATCGCCGGCCCCGCGATCGGTCGAGTCCCGGTCGCGGGAACGGTCGAGCGCGTTCATCCGCAAGGGTTCACCAAGGTCTCCTCGCTGGGGGTCGAGCAGCAGCGCGTGCTCGTCGTGATCGACTTCGACTCCGGCGCGCGCTCCTCGCTCGCCCGCGAGGGGCGGCGGCTGGGCGTCGATTACCGCGTCACCGCCCGGATCGTCACCGCCAGCCGCGTCCACGCGCTCCGCGTTCCGCGCTCCGCCCTATTCCGCAGTCCGCAGGGAATCTGGCAGACATTCGTCGTCCGCGGCGGGCGCGCAAACCGCGTGGACGTGAAACTCGGCCTGATCAACGACTCCGAAGCCGAAGTGCTGGAGGGCCTCGCCGAAGGGGACCGCGTGGTGCTCGTCCCGGAATCGACCCTCGCGGACGGCGACCGCGTCGAACCGCGGACCAACGGGGGCCGGGAGCCGGGAATGGATTCCGCCTGACTACACCTGGACGAACACCTGCCCCTCTTCGATCTTCACGGGAAACACGGGGTGGGTGATGCGGGCGTTGAGGCGGTGCGTGCCGGTCGTCACGTCGAACTGCCAGCCGTGCCACGGGCAGGTGACGACGCAGCCGGTGAGCGTCCCCTGCCCGAGCGGCCCGCCGGCGTGGGGGCAGACGCCGTCCATCGCGTGCACCGCGTCGCCCACGCGAAACAGCGCGACGACGCGCCCCCCGGCGACGACTTCGCGACACGTCCCCGGCGGCAACTCGTCCAGCGCCGCCACTCGATGCCATTCGGCCATCCGTTCCTCCTACGCCCGTGCGCTGCTGGTTGTTTCGGTCGTGAGGTGCAGCCGCAGCAGGTCGAGGGCCATCTTCGCGGCGCGGCTGCGGTTGATCGTGGGATCCTGGAGGAGGGCGTGGCTGCGGGTTTCCAATAAGCCCTCTCCCGCGAGGGCGACGTGGACGAAGGGAACGTCAGGAAGTGACGAGTGACGAGTGACGAGTGACGAGTTCCCGCCCGGAGGCGTCAACCCTTCTTCACTCGTAACTCGTAACTCGCAACTCGTAACCACTCCGCCGACGGCGAGGGCGAAGTCGGTGCGGAAGCGGCGGCGACAGCCCTCCGCCATCGCGCGGGCCGCCTCGGCGCCCGCCGGCAGCGGCGCTGGAGCACGGCCTTCAGGCTGTCGAATGACCGACGCGGCCTCCTCGCGCGAGCCGTCAGGCTGAAGCCTGAACTCCAACTGGGCGGCTGCCGTCGGCGCGATCACGCCCCCGACATAGCACCGCTCGAAACCCGGCGCTTCGGTCAATCTCTGCGCGAGGAGGCCGCCGCTGCCGGACTCGGCGGTCGCGAGCGTCAATCCGCGTTCCGACAGCAGGCGGACGACGACGTGCTCCAGCTCTTCGTCCCCTTCGCCGAAGACGAGGCGGCCGAGCCGCTCGCGGATCGCCTGCTTCGCCGATGCGATCTTCGCGTCGCACTCGTCGACGGAATCCGCCGCGGCGAAAATGCGGAGCGTGATGGTCGCCTCGTGGGCGGTGATGCCGATCTCCGGGTCGCGGCCGCGGGCCGTCAGGTCGCCGAGCAGCTCCTCGACGTCCGACTCGCCGGCGCCGAAGCAGTGAATGCGGGCGCGGCGAATCACGCGGCCGCCGCCCGCCAGCCGCGGCAGCACTTCGCGCACGAACATCCGCTTCATCTCGGCGGGCACGCCGGGAAGCGCCGCGACCGGCACGCGCCGCGAACCGCCGCGGCGGGGGACTTCCACCCAGATGCCCGGGGCGGTGCCGAGCGGGTTCGGCAACGGCTCGCTCGCGTCGGGAAACATCGCCTGGAGCACGTTCCGCTCGGCCATCTTCCGCTTGCGGCGGGCGAACATCTCGCGGATCGCCGCCAGCGACGGCTCGTGCAGCACGAGCGTCGTCCCCGTCAGCCCGGCGAGCGCCTGACGGGTGAGGTCGTCGAGCGTCGGCCCCAGCCCGCCGGTGATGATGACGAGATCCGCCCGCTCGCAGGCGATGCGGAAGGCGTCGAGCATCGCGGCGAGGTCGTCGGCGATCGTGGTGTGCCAGCCGACGGCGATCCCCGCCGCGTCCAGCTCGACGCTCAGCCACTGGCTGTTCGTGTCGAGCTTGGCGCCGGAAGTGATTTCGCTGCCGACGGCGATGATTTCGGCGGGCATGGGTGGATCAGGGATCCATGAATCGTCGGATGGGGATGCCCGCGACCAGCAGCGCGACGGGCGCGAACAGCGTGCGGACGAGGCGTTTGTCGCCGGCGCGTTCCACGGTCGCGTCGGTCGCGCAGGGGTCCCTTGGGGCGCAAGTGCAGGTCCAATTCAGCTATGGAAAGTCTATCAGCCGACCCGTTGGCTCGCCACGAGATTCCCCCATCGCGACTGGTTCGATCGCGACCGCGATGCGAGCATCGGCGGCGGCGACGCGCCGGGACGGATCGGCGATCCGTCCTACGGCGCTGTGTCGCCGGCGCGGAGCCACGGGCGGAGACGGTCGATCGTCTTCGGGCCGATCCCTTTCACGCGCCGCAGGTCGTCGATCGTCGCGAAGTGGCCGTTCGTCTCGCGGTCGGCGACGATCCGCTCCGCGAGCGTCTCGCCGATGCCGGGCAACTGCGCCCAGTCGAGACGGTCGGCGGTGTTGATTTCGAGGCGGTACTGGAACTCGAGCGGAGGCTGGCGGTCGATCTCGATCGGCCGCATTCCCCACCCGCTGAGCCGCGCCCAGTGGACCGCCATCAGCGCGAGGCCGATCGCCAGCGCCGCGCCGACGACGAGCTGATCGTTGCGCCGCAGACCGAAGCGGGGCGCGTCGCGCGCATCGGGGGGATTCGACGCGATCGGCGCCGCGGCGGTTTCGACCGCGGCAAGCGCCGGCGAGTCGCCCGCCTTGCCCACGTCGACGCGCTCCGCCGCCGCGAAACCGCAAGCGGAGTCGCCGGGCGTCTCGGGGCGCGGAGGCTCCGCGTGCGACTTCGGCGCAGGGTCGGACACGGGCGGCGGCGCGATCGGTGCAGGTTTCACGCCGCCCAGCGTAAACCGCGCGGCCCCGAAGGATCAAGGGGGGGAGTTCCGAGCGCGACTCGCAACTCCTTACTACCGCTCCGGGGCCGCGGCGGCGACGGGGGGCTTGTCGTAGTACAGGAGCTTCACCGGCGAGCCTTCGCCGACGGGAGTGCCCGCCGGCGGAGACTGGGCGTAGATCGTCCACACGTCGTCCCGCTTCGGCGCGGTCTCGCCGCGGCTGTATGTGGGAGCGAGGCGGAGCCGCTGGACGGTCGCCTTCGCCTCCTCAGCCGACATCCCGACGAACGACGGGAGACGGAACTGTCCCGCGGCGGCGGGACGGGGGGTCGGCGCGGCGGCGGGGGCGGTCGGCGTGCCCGCGGCGGCCGGCAGCGCGGCGTCCTCGAGCGCCGCCCGCCCGGTTTCTTCCCCGGCGGCGACGCGCACGCGCGATGGCGTCGTTTGCGGTTGCCCGTCCCGCAACGGAGCGATCCGCGGCGCGCCGGCGGCGCGGGCGTCCTCCGGCCCCTCGACGGCCTTGTGGATGAACTTGTACTTCCGCGGATCGATGTAGAAGGGATCCTTATTGCCACCCAGCCATTCCGGCAGGATTCCGGGCTGCCCTTCGTCGAGGTTCGTGAAAGAGTACACCGTCTGCTTCGTTCCGGCGGGGTCGTGGAGCCGCACCGCGGTCGGTAGCCACGTCCGCTTGTCGAGCAGGATTTCGGCCTTCCGGTAGTTGGCGGCGTCCGACTGCCAGCGCGGCTCCGCTTCGATCCAGCACCGCTCCGGCAAATCCTGCACGAGCTGCAGTCGATACCGCTGCTTGGCCATGTCGGGGGGCATGCCGAACAGGAACGGCAGCGGCCCCTCCATGATGTTCCGCCCCTGCTTCGCCTGGGGGATCGGGTAGATGTCGACCTCCCTCGTCTCCTCATTGACCGCCATGATCCGGTCACCGGGGCAGATCCACTTCTCCGGCTGGTCCTTGACGAGCGTGTAAGGCCGGCCTTGGGGATCCTTCATTCCGCTGACGTCCCCAGAACGGACGTCGACCGGCGTGAGGTCGATCCGGCCCTTGTCTGGAGCTTCGTAGTACAACTTGCCCTTCGAGCGGCGCTCGGTCGCGAACACCGAGTCGTACACGTACCGCTCGTGGTCGCCGTGCAGTTTGGTGATCTTGTCGGTGGCCCGCGACCAGTTCAACAGGATCCGCTCGAGGGCCGGGTCGAGGTTCTGGATCCGCAACGGCGCCGGATCGAGCGCGTTCCTCGGCTCGCGACCCCCGGCCGCCGGCGCTCCATCCTGGCCGAATGCGGACGCGGCATGGCCCGCGACGATCAACAGGCCGGAGAGCGACAGCGCGGAGAATGTTCGGCGGGAGGCCCACATGAGCGTCGAAATCCTTTTCGATCGATGGGGGGCGAGCATTCGGCCGTTGTGCCCGGTCCACAGCCGCCGCAGCGTCCAGGTCGGCGGCCGGAAGCCGTTGGCAGCGAACAGGTTGAGGTGATTCCGTCGGGCGGCAGGCACGGGATGGTAGCAAATGGCGGCGTGATCGACCAGACCGGTTGCGCGGGAAATGCGGTCTGGCGCTCCATCCCTGTTATCGCCCGCCGCCGGGACGGAGCGTGAGCTTTCCTGGGTTGGCCGATCACGGACCGCTCGGGCAGGAGAAGATTTCGACGTCCGCTTGATCCAGCGAAATGGTCGCGCTCCCCTCGCTCCATTCGATCGAGACGGCCTCTCCCGTATTCGACGCGGCGATCGTCAGTCGCGCCGATCCGTCCACGGTCCGGCAGTCGTACGTCACGCGGGGACGAACCGCGTCCGGTTGCTCGCGACGGGTTCGGATCTCGGCGGTCCGCGCCTTGACCGACACCATGTCGCCGGGTCTCAAAACGAGCAGCCGGCCTTCGCGGGGAGAGATCCGGATCCGGTCCACGCACCACCAGGCGTGGAACAGCCGCCGCAACTCGCGGAAGAGCGTCATCGGCGAATGGGTTCCGACAGGAATCGAGTCTGAAGCATCATTGCACGGGCTACTCCGGTGCGAACTGAAGTTCGCACTACGGTTCGCGTTACGCGTCCTGCGCATCCCCCGCGACCCGTCGCTTGAGCTGCTCGAACTCCGCCTGGAGCCGCTCCTTGCGGTCCGTCTCCTCGAATTGGCGCTCCAACTCGGCGGCGTCGGGATCGCGGCCTTCGAGCCGGTCGTAGGCCTCGCTCATCGCCTCGGCCCGTTCGACCCGCTCTTCGAGCCGGCCGAACTGGGCGAAGGCGGAGCGGCTGTGGGCGCGGTCGATGGCCCGGTTGATCCGCTGGGACGATTCGGCGCGGGCCATGCGGGCCAGCAGCAGCGTCCGCTTCTGCCGCGCCTGGCGGACCTTCTCCTCCAGGTCGCGGACGGCGCTCTGCAGCTTGGCGGTCTCGACCCTCTGCTTCTCGTGCTCCTGCTGGAGCGACTCGGCCCGCCGGCTGGCCGTCACCTTGTGATCGAGGGCCGCCTTGGAACTTTGCTCGTCGCCGCGCTGGAGTGCGGAAGTGGCGCGGTCGAGCCAGGTGTCGGCCTCCTCCCGCGCCTGCTGCGCCCGCCGGCCGAGCTGGATTTCGTCGGCGATCGCGCCGGCCACGCTGGCGCGGACCCGCTCCAGCTCCTCCTCCATGTCGATGATGAGCTGATTGAGCATCCGCTCGGGGTCCTCGATCCGCTCGCGGATCGTGGTGATGTTCGAGCGCATGATGAAGGTGAACTTTTCGAGCCAGGCCATGGGGGTCTCCAGTGATTGGTTGTCAGTTGTCAGCTATCAGCTGTCAGCTATCAGGCCATTTTTTCTTCCTTCATACTTCGTACTTCATACTTCATGCCTCCCCCTACTCCCAGCGCTGCAACTCCGCTGCGATCAGCCGCAGCCGTTGCAGCACGTCCTCGCGGTGCTTCTCGCACCAGGCGGCCAGCGCGATCACCGCGAGACCGACGGCGATCCCGACGAACCACAACAGTTGCGGACGGTCGATCGTGCCGCGGACGACCATCGCCGCCAGGTCCGCCACGAGAAACCCCGTGCCGGTGTACATCAGCGGCTTGGCGCGGAGGCCGATCGCCAGCAACGTGATCGCGACGGCGGCGACCATCAGCGTTCCCAGGTGCAGCCAGCTTCCCTCGACGATGTGGAACGTCGGCGAGACGAGGATCACGATCGCCCCCAGATATCGCAGCGGGGGGATCGACGGTGCCGGAATGTGCGTCCGCAGCAGCTCGACGAGCAGCAGGATCGACAGCCCCAGCGGGACCATGAAGAACTGCGGATCGGTCCATTCCAGTTCCCGCCACAGGAGCGCCAGCGCCACGTTCAAGATCGCCGCCGACAGCGTCACCAGTCCCGCCTTCTGCCGCTCCCATCCGTGATGGAAATAGAACCCCGCCGCCAGCAGCAGCGCCAGGCTGTTCATTCCGATCCAGACCGGGGCGAACAGGAAGTGCCGCATCACGCCGGCGATCACGGCCAGGCCGGGCAGGACCACCGCCGTGCGCTCGAACGGCTCGGCGAGAACGGCGGTCGCCTCGTGCCGCTTCGACGCCTCGGCCGCTGCCCACAAGACTCCCGCCGCGCCGAGCAGGCCGTACAGCGACCACCCGCGGTCGAGCGGAATCAGTCCGAACGCGATGAAGTACGCGATGCCCGCGGCCGCGACCGCTTCCGCGAGCCAGACGAGTTCGGCGTTCCGCCTGCGGCAGGCTTTCAGGAGCAGATCCGCCACGATCAGGACAAACGTGGCGAGGGCGCAGCCGGTCTCGAGCGCGGTCAATCCGGTCGGCAGCAGCATCAGGCTCGCCGCAAGGAGCATCCCCAGTACGATCCGCCCCGCGAACAGGTGCATGTCCACGATCAACCGCTCGGCGGACCGCTCGATGCGGTGGAACCGCCACTCGACGGCCAGCGTACCCGCGGCGCTCAGGAGCGCCAGCGGAAGCGCAGCAGCGGCGATTTCCGAAAGCCGCACATCGCCCACCATCCGCACGCCGGGGAACATCCCCTGCGCCGCCAGCGCGAGGAGCTGCCAGTGGGCGGCGACGGCGGCAAGCTGCCGCAGTCGTTCGTCGCGGCTGATCGCGAAGCGCGCGACGAGTCCCGTCACCGCCAGGGCGCCGGCGATCCGCATCGGGCCGGTCAGAAACACGAGCGTGCCGAACGCCACGATCGCGAGCGCCATCGCCGAACACCGTTCGATCGGCACGAGCACCGCCCGTTGGAGTTCCAGCTTCGGCTTGTCCGCACAGCCTGAAGGCTGAGCTCCAGCCGGAAGACGTTCGAACCGCCGCCGCAGGGCGACGACGATCGGCAGCCCGCCGAGCGCGACCGCCGCCCACACGATCGGCAACCGCTCCCACGCCCAGGGTGTCCCGCCGAATTGCACGGTCAGGGCGCTCGCCAGCCCCAGCACTCCCAGGCAGCCGAGATATCCGAACGCGGCCGCGCGGAACGTGCGGGCCGCGTCGAACGACCAGATCACCGCCGCCGCGACCGCGCTCCAGGCGATCGCAACCTGCGGGGAGAGCGTGTGGGCGACGCAGGCCGGCAGCGCGTACAATGCGAGGACGAGCGACAGTCCGAACGCGCTCACGCGCGCGGCGGGCGCCGCGAAAATTCGCGCCGCCGGCATCTGCGGGCGCGCCGCGAGGACGTGCCGCATCAGCCACAGCGCGGCCAGCGCCAGCGTTCCCGCGGACAGCAGCATCGTCCACCCGACCCCGGCGGCAGTTCCCTGCGCGAGAAGGTGAATCAGCGGATAGGCGAGCGCCGCTTCCGCCACGCCGGGGACGGATCGATCACACGCGTGCGCGAACAGGAGGGCCGTCGCGACGAGACCGAACCCCCACGAAAGCGGAAAGCCCCACGCCATCGCCCCCGGCCAGAGCGACGCGCCGACGACGACCAGAGTCCACGCCAGACCGACGGTTTGACAGGTCGCGAAACCGGCAAGCGTGCCGCAGGCCGGTTCGAGCTCGTCAACCCCGCCCCCCGCGCGGGGCGGGATTCTCCGCGACACGACGATATCGACCATCTTTCCCGGCCAGGTCAGAATCGCCGCCGCCGCGATCGCCGACGCGAACGCGAACCCCGGCGGGACC
Source organism: Planctomycetales bacterium (assembly GCA_040877365.1). Taxonomy (GTDB): domain Bacteria; phylum Planctomycetota; class Planctomycetia; order Planctomycetales; family Planctomycetaceae; genus JBBDNT01. The sequence goes on along the minus strand of JBBDNU010000109.1, from coordinate 10,915 downwards.
GGCGCCTCGAGCACCTGCTCGACGAACACCGGCAAACCGAGCGACGCCGCGCACAGCGCCGCGCAGGCGGGAAGCAGCAGCCTTCGGTCGCGGAACAGAAACGTCTGCGCGGCGAACACGGCGACCATCGCCAGCCCGACCGGAAACACCGCCTTGGGATGCCCGCTCGGCGACCCGAGCAGGTGCGTCCACGACACGACCAGCAGCAGCCCCGCCAGCCCGACCGAGAACCGCCGCAGCGGAACGGCGAACAGGTCTCCCAGCCGGCGTGCGACCGGACGGTACGCGAGCGCGCATGCCGCCAGGAGCGGCAGGTACGTCAGCCCATAGAAGGCGTAGGGGAGCTTCGGCTCGTGGACCGCGGCCGCCCCCTGTCGCACGGCCTGCCGCGCCAGGTCTGCAAAGAACACCGGCGAGAAGTTGTACGCCAGCATCACGCAGACGAGCGTCCCCCACGCGAACGCCGGCTTCCCCGTGCGCTGCGCCGTCCCCGCCATCACCGCCGCGACGAGCGCCGCCGTCGGCACGAGCGCCTGCGACCGCGGAAAGCCGGTCGCCGACAGGACCAGTCCCGCGGCACACAGCGCCAGTCCCACTCCCAGCGGCAGGAGCATGTGCCACGGCCAGGGGCGGACGAGGTCGCCCGTCCGCTGGCGGAAGACGGCCGCGGCCGCATCGGCCGCCAGCAGCACGGGAATCGCCACGAGCACGGCCGCCAGCCCCGACCACTCCAACGGAAGCTGCGGCGCAAGCTTCAGCGCGTACAGCACGATGAGCTGCGAGCCCAGGAGCGCGATCGGGAAGAAGCCGAACACCCGCGGCCAGCGGTGCTCTTCCATCAGGTGGAACACGTGCCGGTTGACCTTGATCGTTCCGGCCGCGAACGCCAGCCAGAGCGCGGCCGAGATCGCCGCGGCCATCAACGTTCCGCGCAATCCGGCCATTCCCGCCAGACCGCTCGCGGCCGGCGCTCCGTCGGCCGCAGCGGCGGGCAGGACCGCCCCGGCGACGCACAGGACCAGATAGCCGGCGAGGAACGTCGGCTGGCTGCCGCGGAGCAGGTGGCGGAAGATCCGCCGCGCCGCGAACGACGCGAAGGCGAGGTCGACTCCCAACAGCGCCAGGAACGCCCCGCCATGAAACCATCCCGCCACGCCCGACCCCGGCGCGGTCGCGATCCACTGCAAGGCGGCGAAGGTGATCGGCAACAGCAGCACGGTGAGCATCTGCAGGCCGGCGCCGGTCCGCGTCAGCCCCAGCCGGTGCAGGCAGAGTTCGCCCGCCCCGTAGATCCCCGCCGCGTACCCCAGAAACACGAGGTACTGGGCGACGGGGGCCATCCGCTCCCAGTGCGTGCTGACGAGCATCAGCGACGAGCCGACGAGGATCAGCATCCCCACGCCGAGCATCCACTTGATGTTCTGCTCGCGGAAGAAGGCGTCGAAGAATCGCGCCAGCGGAGAGGGCGAGGCGGGCGCCTGTTCGGTCGACATCGAATCTCCCCGGTGGAATGGCGGCCGCCGGCGGGACCGCGGCGACGAGCCGGCCCCGACGCGGCCCGCGAATTCATGCTTTCTTTCCATCCCGGCGGACAGGCGGGGCGATTATCACGGCATTTCTCCGTTCGAGCGCACTCGTGTGGATGCCGAATCCGGTTCTTGACTCGCCGTCCCTGGCGGGTTTCAATGGGAGCGGAGCGATCACCATGCACAGGCCGGCCTATTGGTTCATCGCGGTGCTGGCCGTCGTCGGGCTGGCCGGGATCGGCGGGTTCGCCTGGATGACGTTCCAGGTCGGCGGCTTCGATCCCGCCGGTGGCCCGTTCGGGATGGCGTTCGAACCCGAGGAGCGCGGCTACCTCGGCGTGGACTACGGCCCGGTGACCGGGGCCGGCGCGCTGACGAACCTGTCGGGCGTCGAGGTGACCGCGGTCATCCCCGGCAGCCCGGCCGACCAGGCCGGGATCGAAGTCGGCGACGTGATCGTGTCGCTCGACGGCATGGAAGTGTTGAACGTCGGGCACATGCGCGCGATCTCGGCCAAGTGGCAGCCGGACGAGCCGGTCCTCGTGGGACTGCGCCCCGGCAACCGTCCCGAGCACGAGGCGCGGCCGGTGCGGTTGGTCTCCTACGCCGAGCTCGAGCGGCTCCGCGCTGCGCTGCGAGGAGCGCCCCAAGAGGCGCGGGAAACGGCCGCGGAGGAATAGCGCATTTCCCAAGTTCGCGACGGCGCGTCATGCCCGCGCAGGCGGGCATCCAGCGGCGGCGCGGAGGACGGGCTGGATTCCCGCCCCCGCCCTCGCTGGGGGCAGGCGCTGCGCGGGAATGACGGAGCCGCGTTCTTGGAAGTACTGTCACTCGCTATGCGATCGAAACGCCCGCAGTTGCCCGTCATCGGCGCCGACGAGCACGAATCCTCCCGCGGCGATCGGCGGGGCGTGGGACTTCGATTGCAGATCGCGCTCCCACAGCGTCTTGCCGGCGTGGTCGGCGAGGACGAGCCGGCCGTCGCGGGTGGCGACCAACAGCCGGTCGCGCGTCGCCAGCGGGGCGGACATGCTGACGAGGCCGGCGCCGATTCCCTGCGGCGCGAAGCGGCGGACGTCGTCCATCGTGGGGTAGTTCACGGGGGGCCTTGTCGCCGCGGCGAGGTCGATCCGCGTCAGGCCGGTCGTGCCGTATTGCCCCTTCAGGCCCGATTGGAAGATCGAGTCTCCCGCGAGCGCGAGGCCGCCGTAGCCGTAGCTCGCCTCGCCGATCCGCAGCCGCCGGCCGGTCGCCGGGTCGAGCTCGAGGACGTAGTACGGGCTGCGGACGTAAAGCTTGTCCGCTGTCCGTTGTCCGTTGTCCGCCGTTCGTGGATGGCGATCGCTCGTCGAGTCGGCGTCTTCCGTTGCAGCGGACAGCGGACCACGGACCGCGGACAAACTCTCGATCGAGACGGGGACGAACGACTTCCACAGCGGCTTGCCGGTCGTGGCGTCGAGCGCCCAGACCCAGTCGTGCCATTGGGCGGCGTACACGCGGTCGCCGGCGATCACGGGGGGCGCTTGGACGAACGCCCCGCGGGCGGTGAAGTTCCAGAGTTTCTTTCCGGTGCGGCGATCGAGGGCGTACACGTTGTGGTCGTGCGCCCCGAACACGATCACGCCGCCGGAGACCGCGGGAGAGGCCTGGATCGGCCCGCCCGCCTCGAATGTCCATTGGACTTGGCCGTCTTTCACGGAGAGCGCGACGAACTTCCCGTTCTCCGCGCCGCAGTACACGAGATCGCCCGCGACCGCCGGCGAGCAGCGGACCGGCGCGCCGCAGTCGTGCGTCCAGAGGATCTTTCCCGTCGCGAGGTCGGCGACGATCAGCTTGCCCGACAGCGTGCCCACGAACGCCCGGCCGTCCCGGGCCGCAGGCGACGCGACGATCCCGCCGCCGGCGTCGAGCGTCCACGCCGGGTGCAATTCGTCGCCGAGCGCAAGCGGCGAAAAACTCGCGCGGAACGGGTCGCGCCCCTGCATCGGCCAATCGGCGTCGGCGATTTCGTCGTCTCTGCCTTCCGCCAACAGGGCGGCGACCGTCGCGGGGGGCGCGGCGGGAAAATCGTCCTTCGCGACCGGCAGGCTCGGCTCCCCCTCCTGCGCCGGCTCGAAGCAGTACACCCGGCCGTCGCGGCTCGTGAAGTACAGCCGGCCGTAGGCGATCGCCGGCTCCCCGCAGACGGTGTTTCCCGTGCCGAACCGCCAGGCCGGCTCGCCGGTGCGGAGATCGACGGCGAACAGCGTCCCCCCCCGGCCGCTCTCGCGGGGGGCGTTCACGTGCGAGAAGGACCACAGGGCTTCGAGGTCTCCCAGCGGGTGCGGCACCCCGGTCCCCATGTACGCGAAGTTCCCGCTGACGACGGGCGAGCAGCAGCCGGAGCGGCCGCTGCCGTCGAACGCCCACCGCTGCGCGCCCGTCTGGCGATCGTGGGCGATGATCATCGAGCCGTAGGGCTTGGCCAGGACGAGGTCGCCGGTGAGCGTGGCGGGGGCGTAATGGTCGCGGGCGGGTCCGGTCCAGAGCGTCTCGCCGGTCGCGGCGTCGAGGACGTGGAGCTTTTCGTCGGGAGAGGCGTTCATCGGGATGGTGAGCGCTTTTCCGTCGGTCGCCATCGTGCGATAGGGATAGATCCCTTCGCGCGTCCAGAGGATCTCGCCGGTCCGCTCGTCGAGCGCGGTGACGGCGCCGGTCAGGGGCTTGGTCCCCGGCGGAGTCGCGTTGAAGCGGTTGTTGGCGCGGGTCGCCGTGAAGACCTTGCCGCCGGCGACCGTGGGAGTGATGGTGTGGATGCCGTGCCCCGCCGGCAGATCCGTCCGCCAGATCGTCGTGCCGTCGTCGAGCGACAGCACGGAGACCGCCGGGGCCTCGCCCCCTTCGGCGACGTAGATGCGGCCGTTCTCGACGGGGATGCTCGTGCGGAGCGGGTCGTGCCCGATGCCCCGCAGCTCCTTCCGCCACAGCACCGAGGCGTCGCGCGCGTCGAGCACGACGAGGGCCGAGGTGTTCTTGTGCCAGTCGCGAATCCACAGCACGAGCTTTTCGTCGGCATAGGCCGGGGCGGTGTAGTGCGTGAGCTTCGCGTCGTCGAGCTCCCACAGGAACGCGCCGCTGTCGGCGTCGAGGGCGATCAGCGAACGGCTGTTGTAGACGTTCGAGTACACGCGCCCGCCGCCGACGATCAACCCGGCCCCGGCGTCATACGAGGCGTCGCCGTCCATGCGGTACGACCAGCGGAGCGCCAGCGGCGGCTTGACCGAGTCGTCGGGCGAGACCCCGGTCTGCCCGACGTTTCCCTTGTACTGCGGCCACTCGAAGCGGCGGGCGGGGGCGTTGTCGCGATTCGAGGACGGCTCATCGCCGCGCGCCGCGGCGACGTGGAGCAGCGCCGCAAGGACCGCGAGCATGTAAAGCGCCGCGAGAACGCCCGATGAGCGCGGCATCGACGAGCGGATCATTCGAAAGCCTCCGCGGGTTCGGTTGCATGACGAAGCGGCGACCAATCACTGGCGCCGCCGCAAGCGGCCCCATCGTACCGCGGCGGTTCTCGGTTGTCAGTGGACCACCGTCGGCTCGCTGTATGAGCGGGCCGGGGTCAAGTGCGGAATCACCCGTCGATGGCAACTCTCGCGCCCAGGCTGCTTCCGCCCGCCTCTCGTGTTACACTGGCTCGGCCGCAGGGATCCCTTCCGCGCCGCGAACTGACCGGAGGTGTTGCCGTGAGAATCCATCGCATCGCCTGTGCCGCGCTCGTCGCCCTCGTCGCTTCCAATTTCGCGCCGGCGGCCTCGAGCGCCGAGTTGCCGGGCGACTACTTCAAGCTGATGTCCGCCGAACTGGAACGGGTCGAGCCGGCGCCGGAGCTGGAATTCAGCCGCAGCTACCTGCTCGCCGCGGCCGTGCTGTACGCGAAGGAGCACCCGCGGAACCCTGCGTTCGGACAGCAGAAGCTGTTCGACCTGGCGGTGGCCCTCGGCGACGTCGCCGCCCTGCAGAGCGAGCAGGACGATTCGCGCAACCGGCAGGACTACGAGTGGGAGATCCACGGCTGGCTGGACGCCTATCGCCTGCTCGAATCCAAGCTCGGTCCCGAGCGCCGCGGCCGCTGGCGGAAGGAACTCGAGCGGAACGTCCGCTGGTTCGCGGAGAACGTCGCTCCGCGGGTCGATTTTCCCCGCTATCAAAGCCCGTTCCTCGGCACCTCGCCGAATCACTACGCCCTGTGGGCCTCGACGGTGCATCTCGCCGGGCGGGTGTTCCAGAACAAGGAATGGGAGCAGCTCGGCGGCCGCGTGATGCACCGCTTCGCCGCCGAAGAGCAGACGCCCGACGGCTACTGGGGCGAGTTCACCGACAACGGCCCGACGACCGGCTACAACTACATCACGATGTGCTGCGTCGCGTTGTACCACGAGCACTCGGGGGACGCTGCCGCCCTCGAGGCCCTCCGCCGGGCGACCGATTTCCACAAGCACTTCACCTGGCCCGATGGACGGCCGGTCGTCACGATCGACGGCCGCAGCCGCGACTGGGGCCCCAGCGTGTGGGGGCACTTCGGTTTCACGCACTGGCCGGACGGACGCGGCTATGCGGAATTCCTGTCGCGGTTTTTCCAGCCGGGACTCCGCGGGCGCGACCTGGGACGGCTCGCGCAGACGGTGCTGTACTACCACGACGGCCCGGCCGAACCGGCGCCTCAGACGCTCTCGAACTACGACTACCGGATGAACGTGGAGGCGGGCATCCGCCGCGCAGGGCCATGGAGCTACTGCCTCTCCGGACTGTTCGATCCGCCGCGGGACAACCGGTTCCACCTGCGGCGACAGGGGAATTTGAGCGTCTTCCACGATCGATTGGGGCTGATCATCACCGGGGCGAACTCGCGCGATCAGCCCGAACTCGCGACGATCATGGAGAAACAGCACGACGTCGTAACGACGGTCCCCCGCATCGCCAAGTTGCGGATGAGCGACGAAGGAGACCGCCTCTCCCTGTCGCACCGCTCGTTCTTCGTCGACCTGCACGTCCCTCCGCCGAGAGGGGACCGTCTCACCTGGCGCTTCGACGCGATCGCCGGGGGCGACGGGCGGATGCAGGAAGGGTACCTCAATCTCCAACTCGTCCTGCACGCCGGCGAAGTGCTCGAGACCGCGAAAACCAAGGTCACCCTCGGTGAGGAATCGATCGAGCTCGGCCCCGAGGAGATCGGCGGCTGGATCCGCCACAGCGGCTGGAAGCTCGAGGTCGATCCGACCGCCCGGCTGACGTGGCCGGTGCATCCCTTCAGCCCCTACCACGACGGCCCGCACCCCGATCTCGACCGCGCCGTTGGCCGGCTCGCCGTGCCACTTGACGTCAAGCCTCCCGCGTATCGCAGCGGAGAGAACTGGCCGCGGCAGGAGATCGCGTTCACGCTGAGGGCCGAGGAGACGGCAGAGGAGTGAGGCGCGTCGCACACCAGCCCGCAGCGCAAGCAAGGGAGATCGGCCATGCGGCCACGTCGCGGCTAACGGGTCGCCGTAGAGGCAATTTTTCCTCGCTGGCGCGTTTTGATGTTGCGCGGGTTTCGACCAATGCGGGAGCATTTGCCGTCGATCGAGCGGCCAGGGTCGAGTGGCCGCCTTCGCGCGTCATGCCCGCGAAGGCGGGCATCCAGCAGCGGAGCGGACGGCGAACCCACTGGATTCCCGCCTTCGCGGGAATGACGGAATCGCCGCTCACGAAATAGCGCAACATCAAAACTGGCGCGTCGGGCTACGGTGAATGTCCGACCCCGAAATTTCGAGATTGACGCCATCACTAGCCGCGCGCCCCGAAGTTTCGCAGCACGATCCCGGCCACGTCCGTATCACCGAGCGGGCCGTCTCCCGGGGGCGGCAGCGCGCTCGCGTCCGAGCACAACAGCACCCCCTGCCGCTCCGCCGCGTCGGCCGGATGGCCGTGCGAGCCTTTCACGAGCGACGCGTCGAGCGGCGTGCTCTTCGTGGCGAAGTCGAGGAACATCTCGACCGGGTCGTAGCCCGGCTTGCGATGAATGTCGACCGTCCGCGCGAACGCGGGGGCCTTCGCGTCGTCGGTCCACCAGTAGTAGGCGAACCAGCGGTCCGGCTTCGCGATGAGCACGACCTCTCCCGAGCGCGGGTGATCGACGCCGTACTTCTTCCGCTCGTCGCCGACGAGGACCTCGCCGACGTTCTCGTCCCGGCGGAACAGCGCCGCCACGCGGGGAACGTCGGCGGCATCCTTCACGAACACGTGCGCGAGCTGATGATCGACCAGCGCCCACGCGGCCGACTCGCCCGGCACGAGGTGCTCCCGTCCCTCGTCCTCGCGGAGCGCGAGCAGCCCCGCCTCGCGGAGCGCGCGGTTCGGGAATCCCGCCCCCGTCACCGGTGTGATGACGTACTCGCTCGCCGCGAGCCACAGCGCGTCGTCCACCCCCGCCTGAGCGAAGCCGTCGATCAGCCGGCCGATCGCGCCGTCCAGCTCCCCCAGCGCGGCGAGCGCCTGTTCGCTGTCGGGGCCGAACTTCTGGGCCGCGTAATCGAGGTGCGGCAGGTAGATGTACGTGAACCGCGGCCGATGACGCTCCGCGGCGAACACCGCCGAATCGATGATCCACGCCGACGACTTGATGCTCGACAGCGGCCCCCAGAAGTTCATCAGCGGAAAATGCCCCAGCGCGTCGCGCAGCTCGCCGTACAGCTCGGTGGGCCGCGTGTAGCACCACAGCGACTCGGAGCCGTCGGGGTTGTGGATCGGCGCGGGGGTGCAGATGAAATCGGCCCCGGCCCCTTTCACGAGCAGCGGAAACCAGACCGCCGAGGTGAGCGAGGCGTCATGCGCGTGCAGCCGGTCCCAGATTTGCGGGGCTTGGACAATCTCATTCCACGAGGTCCACAGTTCGACCGCGCCGGTCTCGCGGTCGAAGATCCCGTTCGCCACGATCCCGTGCTCCTCCGGCCCGACTCCGGTCGTCAGGCTGACCTGCACGGGGCACGTCACGCAGGGAAACGACGGGACCAGCGGCCGCGCCGCCCCGTTCGGCCCGGCGATCGCCGCCAGCCGCGGCATGCGTTCGAGGTCCCGCGCCCGCAGGCCGGGAATGGAAAGCAGAATGGCGAAGCGGTGCATGGTGTGAGTGTAACAGCCCGGCGGCAAGCCTGTCACGAACCACGACGATCCACTCGGAATTCGGTTGAGGGTCGATGGTTGAGAGTTGAGGGAGCCGACGAGCCGAGGGGCTTGTCTCCTCGGTGGTCTCGCGGCCTCGATTCGACCGTTGGAGTTCAGCCTTCAGGCTGATCGATAGACCAGCCGGCATTCCCGAATTCGAAGTGCTGCTGACCCCGCCGCGCCGATTCTCTACAATCGCGGGACCGAAATGGACGTTCTGCGACTCGTACCCGATGGAGTGACGGACCGATGCGCATCCGGATCGTTTTTCCCGCCGCCCTGGCCGGCCTCGTGCTGGCCCCCGCCCCCGCTCCCGCCCAGTCGCCGACCTTGGAGCAGGTGTTGAAGTTCCGGCCGGCGCAGAAGGACGTCGAGATCGACGTCCCCGCCCCGGACCAGCTCGACAAGTGCAAGATCGAGGTCGAGCGGACCACGAAGACATCCGGCTGGGTGGTCCTCGGTCCCGAGGGGCAGATCCTGCGGCGGTTCGTCGACACCGACGGCGACAACACCGTCGATCAATGGCGGTACTACCGGCACGGGCTCGAAGTCTACCGCGACATCGACTCGAACAAGAACAACAAGATCGACCAGTCCCGCTGGCTCAACACGGGCGGCTCGCGGTGGGGCGTCGATGCCGACGAGGACGGCCGCATCGATTCCTGGAAGGTCCTCTCGGCCGAGGAGGCGAGCCGCGAAGCGGTCCGGGCGCTCACGCAGCGCGACGCCCGCGCCTTGCAGGCGCTGTTGATCGACGCCGAAGACGTGCGGACGCTGGGTTTGTCGAAGGAGACGGGCGAGAAGCTGCTGGAATCGGTCGCCCGTCCCGAGACCCGGTTGCAGGAAGTCCTCGCGAAGTCCCGCTCGATCGGGCCGGGCACGAACTGGATGCGGTTCGACAGCTCCAGTCCCGGCATCGTCCCCGCCGACGACGGAAAGGCGAGCGGCGACCTGTTCGTCTACGAGAACGCGATGGCGATCGTCGAGACCGGCAACAAGCCGGGCCTCGTGCAACTCGGCGAGATGGTCCGCGTCGGGAACGTGTGGAAGCTGACGCAGGTTCCGCGGCCTCTCGAAGGCGAGAAGGTCGAGATCACCATGGGCGGAGTGCTGATGCAGCCCGAAATCGCCGCCGCGGCCGGCGGCCCGGCGGCCGTCGCCATTACTCCCAAAGTCCAGAAGATCCTCGAAGATCTTCAGAAGCACGATGCGAACGCTCCGGCCCCGACCGCGGGGCCGCCGGCGCTCGCCGCCTACAACGAGAAGCGGGCCGATCTCCTGGCCCTGCTCGTCGAGGCCGTGGAGACCGACCAGGAACGCGAGCAATGGACGCAGCAGATGGTCGACGGCATCGCGACCGCGGTGCAGACCGGGGCCTATCCGGCGGGGCTGGTCCGGCTGCAGCAGATCGAGGCCGACGCCGCCCGCCGGCAGCCGAAGTCGGCCATCGTCCCGTATGCGACGTACCGCCGTCTCCAGGCGGAATATACGGTCCGTCTTCAGGCCGCCCAGGAGGACGAGCGGGCCAAGGTGCAGGAATGGTGGCTGGCGCAGCTCCAGGCCTTCGCCAAGGAGCACTCGAAGTCGGAAGTCGCCGCCGAGGCCCTGTTCCAGCTCGCGTTCACCCACGAAGTGGCGGGGCAGCTCGAGGAGGCCCTCAAATGGTATGCCGCAGTCGCCGCCGCCCACCCCGAGGAGGATGCCGGGATTCGCGCCACGGGGGCGATGCACCGGCTCGATCTGAACGGCAAACCGCTCGAGCTGGCCGGGGCGGGATTGCGCGGAGGAAACATCGACGTCCGGCAGCTTCGCGGCAAGGTCGTGCTCGTGGTGTTCTGGGCGACGTGGTGCAAGCCCTGCACCGAGGACCTCCCCCGCCTCCGCGACGCCTACGAGCAGCATCGCGGACAGGGCTTCGAGATCCTCGGCGTGAACCTCGACGGCACGACCGACGAAACCGACGCCTACATCCGCCAGCACCGCGTGACCTGGCCGCACATCCATGATCCGGGGGGACTGCAGAGCGCCCCCGCGCGGACGTTCGGCATCGTCTCGCTCCCGACGATGTTCCTGGTGGACAAGGAAGGCAAAGTCGTCAGCCGCAGCGTCGCCGCCGACGACCTGAAGACGGTGCTGCCGGAGATGCTGAAGAAATAGTTGAGGGTTGAGGGTTGAGGGTTGAGGGTTGAGGGTTGAGGGTTGAGGGTTGA
>JBBDNU010000108.1:0-4295 GCA_040877365.1 Planctomycetales bacterium | reverse complement strand
CTATCAGCTATCAGCTATCAGCTATCAGCTATCAGCTATCAGCTATCAGCTATCGGAGGGCAGCGAATGATCGACAGTCTCGCGGCCCGACGGTCCACGGCTGAAAGCTGACCGCTCTCTCACTCGTGCCGCATCGCGCTTTGGCCGATGAGCTTCTTCGATCCCAGGTAGTTCCCGGGGATGAACTGCACCTTTTCGAAGGGGACTTCCACGCGCACGGTGACCAGGTCGCGCGCCTGGGCGTTGGCGACCTCGCTGCCCGTCGTGTCGTTGCCGGGGGCGGGCGTGATCGTGATGTCGACGGTGACGTCGGCGACGGCGACGTTGAGCGAGTCCTTCAGGAAGTCCTGAATGAAGGAGCGGACCTCGCCGTTGGACGACCCGTCGAGGACCGCCAGCCGGGCCCCTTCCCGGGCCGAGTTGGTGACGAGCTGCCCGACCATCATCGCCCGGCCGAACTCGATGATCCCCAGCACGACTGTGACGAAGATCGGCAGGACGAGGGCCATCTCGACCAGCGCGGCGCCTCGGCGGGAGCGGGTTTTCGGAATTCTGGAGCGTGTCATCGGCATCTCGTCGATCGCCGCGCGAGGCGGGGGACAGAAACTCGCGGGACGCTTCCCCTCGCGGCGGCTGAAGCGCCCGCTGACCAAACTTAGCACACGTCCGTCCGCGCAGGCGTCAGCGAATCAGTTTCGGCGTGGTGAAGATCGAATCGGTGGCGATCTCGACGTCGCCGGGAATGACGGTCGGATCGGAATAGGGGGCCGGCTGCACGATCAGGTGCTTTTCGCCCCCGGTCAGCCGGACGTCGAGAATGCGGATTCCCACGAACTTGACGATCGTGTACATGGCGTTGTTCCCCGGCCCCGAGACTTCGCTGAACAACGGGATGGCGCGGGTCTGCCCCTTGATCGTCTCGAGCTGGTCCTTGATCCCGGCGCTGATCCCGGTGTCGCCATTGAGCTCGAGCGGCTCGGCCCCGTCCATCCGCAACTCCCCGTCGAAGTACGACAGGTCGAACTCGTTGAGGCCGTACAGGATCTGCCGCTTGAGGTCGTTCGTGCTGTTGTTGGGGGACCCGAGATCGACGGTTCCGCGGTTGCCCGGCGGGAGCACATTGCTGCCGGTGGGGTACAGGTTCACTTCCAGGATTCCGTCGCTGCCGGGGATGACCTGCTTCGTGGCGGGGTTGTAACGGAAGTCGTCGCTGCCGCTGCCGGCCAGCAAAGCGTTCCAGGTTTGCACGTCGAGCGCGATGGGGAGCACGCCGGCCGTCAGTCCGCTTCCTGGGACGATGCGGAACCCCACACCCGGCATCATGGCCGCCGCCGAGGTGGTGCTCACGTCGGCCGTCTCGACGCCGATCACGGGGGCGAAGAAGAGCGGGAGCGGGCCGTCGCCGCCGCCCGCACCGCCCGACGAAGTCGTCCGGCGGAGCGTGACCTCGACGAGGTTGTAGGGGGTGGCTCCCCACGCCTTCTCCCAACTGCTCGTTCCCGAGACCCAGCGATACTGGCCGAACCGGAGGTCGTGCTCTGCGACCGAGATCGAGTCGCGGTCCCCCGCGCGGTGCAACCCGGCGAGATCGACGGCGGCCTGCCGGGCCAGGTCGGTGACCGCGACGCTCGCGCCATTTCCCAGCCCCGGCTGAAAGGCCGCGGGCAGCTCCTGGGCGGCGGCGAGGACCGACGCGTCGGAGGCGGCTTGAAGCTGGGTCCGCGTCAGGGCGATGAACCCGACGTCGACCGTGAACGCCGAGAACCCCATGATGACCACCAGCACCGCCGCCGCCAGGACGACGATGTTCCCCCGCCGCCAATTCCACTGCGGCCGTCGCGGCCGCTTCGTGCCGTCATGCATCGCCTTCACGGGTTGTTCCTCTCGAAGTAAGCCGGTTGTTCGGACTCTGCGACCGGGTGGCACGCCCTGACGCATCGGTCAGGACGTGCCTCCCCGAGTCGTTCGGATCGTTTCAGTTCCCCGCCGTATGGACGTGGACCACGCGCTCGGTGTCGTCGGTGCGGAGCAAGCTGCCGTCGGCGGAGTAGTAGCGGACTTCCTTGAGGGCGAACTTCCGCACGCGATGCGAGGCGAAGCCGATCCGGGAGTGCTTCGCCGAAACACCCGGGTCGTAGTCCTGCAGGCTGGCCTGGCCGGCGTCGATCGTGCTCTTGAGGTAGCCCTGCCCTCCGAAGGGGCCCCAGGCGGTCGACGTCCCGTTGATGACCTCGAACTTGAGCAGCCCTTCGGTGGCGGACATGGCGAGCGTGTACCGGACCAGTTCGTCCGGAGTGGTCAGCTTGTCGGTTCGCGGGAAGTTGCGGGCATCGACGAGGTGCTCGGACACCCAGGTCTGCAACTGCATGCCTCCTGCGATGTACAGGGGCATGGTGCGGTGGTTCAGCTCGAACACCGCGTGCGGTCCGTTGATCCCGGCGACGGGCGAGATCACGTTGACGATCTGCGGGGCGTCCTGATCGGTGTCCGGGGCCCCGACTTGGAGTTCCCAGTCCTCCTCGACCCGGACGACCGGCGGTCCCTCGGCCGGCTCCTGGGAATGCCCGGGCCCGGCCAACACGGCCCAGACGCCGATGGCCGCCAGGGAAATGCGTCGCAACGGCCCGGCCCCCGCGACGCGCGCCGCGAACTTCCATCCCGCAGACCTGGCAGAGTTCATTGCGCCTCCCTCTCCATTGCCGGAAATTCAGGCCGCATGAATGCGGACAACACGAACACGAATCGTTCGAATCTCATCCGGGAGGGGACGCCGCGATTTGATTCCGGGAGCAGGGAAGACTCCAATGGACAACTTAGGTCGGATTCCGGGAGGGTCAAACGCATCCTCCCGATTTTTTCGCTTTTCGGTCCGCCAGCGGATTTCCTGCAGCCCGCAGAAGGCTTCGCCGATGCCCTCCGATTCCCGCCGCCGCGATCTCGCCGCCCTGCACGCCGAGCACACTCCGCACGCGGTCGCCGCCCGCATCGCGGCCGAGCCTTCGCAGAACTATCTGCGCGATTTTGTGTACGGGGCGATCGACGGCTGCGTGACGACGTTCGCGATCGTCTCCGGCGTCGTGGGGGCCGACCTGCACGCCTCGGTCGTCGTGGTCCTCGGCCTCGCCAACGTCCTCGCCGACGGGTTCAGCATGGGCGTGAGCAACTACCTCGGCACGAAGGCGGACCGGCAGCTCGTGGACCGCGCCCGGAGAATCGAAGAGCGGCACGTCGAAGACATTCCCGCCGGCGAGCAAGCCGAGATCCGCGAGATCTTCCGCCAGAAGGGTTTCGAGGGGGAGCTGCTCGACCGCGTCGTCGAGACGATCACCGCCGACCGGGCCGTGTGGATCGACACGATGCTCCGCGAGGAATGGGGGCTGTCGCTGTCGCGGGTTTCGGCGTGGAGGGCGGGGCTGGTGACGTTCGCCGCCTTCGTGCTCGTGGGGATGGTCCCGCTGCTGCCGTTTATCGTGTTTTACGCGCACGATTTCTCGAAGACGGAGGTGTTCGGGATCAGTTGCGCGGCGACGGCCGGGACCTTTTTCGGCATCGGAGCGCTGAAGGCCCGCTTCGTGGAGGAAGGCTGGCTCCAGGCGGGACTGGAGACGCTGCTGATGGGGGGCGGCGCCGCGGGGCTGGCGTACGGCGTCGGGGCGTTGCTCCGCGGGCTTGCGTAGGGTTGAGGGTTGAGGGTTGAGGGTTGAGAATCGGTGCGGCATAGTTGGGTTCGGCCTGCGGGGCGGGATTTTCGCTCGCAATCGCGGCATCAGTTGCGCAGCACACGTCCCGCCCGGCGGGCGGGACGTACTTTTCCCGGACGCGGGCCGCGTCCGGGGTCACTCAACTCTCGACTCTCAACTCCACCATGCCCGCTAAAACCATCTTCGAGAAAATCATCGACCGCGAGATCCCCGCGGACATCATCCACGAGGACGACCGCTGCGTCGCGTTCCGCGACGTCAACCCGCAGGCGCCGACGCACGTGCTGATCGTGCCGAAGCGGAAGATCGTCGCCCTCGCGGATCTCGAGCCGGCCGACGCGGAACTCGCGGGGCATCTGCTCGTCGTGGCGGCGCAGCTCGCCGCGACGCTCGGCCTGACGAACGGCTACCGCGCGGTGATCAACTGCGGGCCGGACGGCGGGCAGTCGGTGGACCACCTGCACGTCCACTTGCTCGGCGGCCGGAAGCTGACGTGGCCCCCGGGGTAAATGCGTCGGCAGTCGGCGGATATCGTACTCAGGATCAGCGAAAGAATAACATGATTAAGTCTTCAGTGAGGGCGGATGGTGTAGT
>JBBDNU010000107.1:0-23331 GCA_040877365.1 Planctomycetales bacterium | reverse complement strand
CCCGGTTGCACCTTCTACCATCTCGTCGAAGTCGCGCAAAGTGCGTCGCACGCCCCCTCATGGAGCGCCTCCGCCGCGTCATATTGACATGAATCGCCCTCGCACCTAGATTACGCCCCTCTCTCTCCCGATTCCGACCGACATCTCGCCGCGAATGGAGTCGCCTCGATGGCCGGAGTCCTTGCGTCCGCATCCTCTGCACCGGTCCCGTTCATCGACCTGAAGCGGCAGTACGCCGCGATTTCAGGCGAAGTCCAGCAGGCGGTCCACCGCGTCTTCTCCGAGCAGTCGTTCATCCTCGGCGATGAAGTGGCCGAGCTGGAATGCGACGTCGCGGAATATTGCGACTCGCGGGACGCGATCGGCTGCGCCAGCGGGACCGACGCGCTCGTGCTCTCGCTGATGGCGCTCGAGATCGGTCCCGGCGACGAGGTGATCACCAGCCCGTTCACCTTCTTCGCGACCGCCGGCGCGATCCATCGCGTGGGGGCGACCCCGGTGTTCGTCGACATCGATCCCGTCAGCTTCGACCTCGATCCCGAGCGGACGGAGGCGGCGGTCAATTCCCGCACGCGGGCGATCATGCCGGTGCACCTCTACGGGCAGTGCGCCGAGATGGAGCCGCTGTGGCGGCTCGCCGCCCGCTCGAACCTCGCTATCGTCGAAGACGCCTGCCAGGCGATCGGCGCGGAATACGGCGGCCGCCGGGCGGGCGTCCTCGGCACGCTCGGCTGCTTCAGCTTCTTCCCCACGAAGAACCTCGGCGGCGCCGGCGACGGCGGGCTGATCACCACCGACGACGCCGACCTCGCGATGCGGCTCCGCCGCCTCCGCGTACACGGCGACAGCGGAGGCTACCAGCACCTCGAGATCGGCCTCAACAGCCGGCTCGACGCGCTCCAGGCGGCGGTCCTTCGGGTGAAGCTCAAACGCCTCGACGCATGGACCGCCGCCCGCCAGGCGAACGCCGCGCGCTATGGCGACCTGTTCCGCCAGTACGGGCTGCTCGACGCGATCGAGCCGCCGGCGATCCTGCCGGAGCGGCGGCACGTGTTCAATCAATACTGCGTCCGCGTGCGGGACGGGCGGCGGGACGCGATCCTGAAGTCGCTCCGCGGCGAGGGGATCGGCTGCATGATCTACTATCCCACTCCGCTGCACCAGCAGCCGTGCTTCGCGCACCTCGGGTACGAGACGGGCAGCCTGCCGGAATCGGAATCGGCCGCGCAGGAATTGCTCGCGCTGCCGATCTACCCGGAGCTGACGGCTGAGGAGCAGGAGCGAGTGGTGCGCGGCATCGCCCGCGCCACCGGCCGGCTCGCGGAGCGCCGCGCCGCATAGGCAAGGGGGGGCGTCAGCCCCCCGCTCACCATTCAAATCGCGCCACCCTTCGTTCGGTGCGGCGTCGCCAAGTCGGGCACGTCGGGATCAGACCAGAGTCGCTCCCAGATTTCCGGGATGCTTCGAAGTCCCTGAGAGGCGAAGATAGGCCGTTCATCATCCGGTTCCGCGTCCGCCGCGCCGCATTCGGACTCGGGCGTTTCCGGCCGCACTTCCGGATCGCTCACGGCTTCCAGCTCCATCTGGTCGGGCGGCGGCAGCTCGAGTCCCCACGTCCTCTCCCAGAGCTCCGGAATGTGCGCCAATTCCGGGGTGACGAAAATGAGCTGCCGCGCGCGTTCATCAGGATCGTCCGAGTAGATCGGCACGACGGCCGCGACGCCGAGTTTCTCGAAGCACGCCGCCCAGTACGACGCGATCCACTCTCCGTGAGGCGTCTCCTCGCGAATCCAGATCAAGGGGCGATACAGCGTCGCCACGCGCTCGATTCGATCGCCGTCCGGCGTCGAATCGTATCGGAGCGCGAGGCCGAGCATCGGTCCGCTGCTCAGCACGTAGAGGAGCGGCAGCACCGCGAGCGCGATGCCGATGAACCCGCCTCGATTCCGCCGCCGCGTTCGATCGCGTTCCATTCCGGGATTCCTTCCTGAGGAGCAGGCGAGCGGGGGGCGTCAGCCCCGCGGTGGGTTCCGCGACTCGCCGGCATCCACGCGCGGGATGATATCACGCTGCGCGAGGAGCGCACAGACGAATCGGAACGCGGGTTGGTGCTTGGTGCAAGAAGCCCCCTCACCCTGACCCTCTCCCCCGCAGAGCCGGGGGAGAGGGGACTTGGTGCGGGCCCGTGGAGTGTGTGACGATGGGTCGTGCCGACAACCGGGGGGCTTACGCCCCCCGCTCGCCGCTGGCGCTGCGCTCGCCTTCGGGGCGCAAGAGCGGGAAGAAGATCACGTCGCGGATGCTGCGGCTGTCCGTGAGCAGCATCACGAGGCGGTCGATGCCGATGCCGAGTCCCCCGGCGGGGGGCATCCCGACCTTCAGCGCCCGCACGAAGTCGTGGTCCATCCGGGCCATCGAGTCCTCTTCGGACAAGCCCGCGAGCTGCGTGCGGAACAACTCCTCCTGCAAGCGGGGGTCGTTCAGCTCGGTGTAGGCGTTCGCAACCTCCATCCCCTCGATGTACAGCTCGAACCGCTCCGCCACGTCGGGGTCGCCGGCCTTCCGCTTGGTGAGCGGGCAGATCGCGGCCGGGTAATCGAGGACGAACAGCGGTCCCTTGAGGCGGTGCTCGACCAGGTGCTCGAACAGCTCGTTCACGATCACGTCGCGGTGGACGCCGACCGATTCGATCTGATGGTGCCGCGCTTTCTCGGCGATCGCCGCTTCGTCCCGCATGTCGCAGCCGACGTGCTCGCGGAACAGGTCGGCGTACTTCCGCCGCGGCCAGGGGGGGGTGAAGTCGATGGTGTCTTCGCCCCAGGCGAGTTGCATTCCGCCGCCGAGCGCGCGGACGGCGTCGGTGACGATCGCCTCGGTGAGATCCATCATCGTCTCGTAGTCGCCGTAGGCCTGGTAGACCTCGAGCATCGTGAACTCGGGATTGTGCGTGGCGTCGATCCCCTCGTTGCGGAACACGCGGCCGATCTCGTACACCCGCTCGATGCCCCCGACCATCAATCGCTTGAGGTGCAGCTCGAGCGCGATCCGCAGGTAGAGCTGCATGTCGAGCGTGTTGTGGTGCGTGACGAACGGCCGCGCGGCGGCGCCGCCGGGGATCGCGTGCAGCACCGGCGTCTCGACCTCGTGGAAGTCGCGGCCGCGGAGCGTGCCGCGGACCGAGTCGATGATCTTCGAGCGGCGGAGCAACCGCTCGAGCACCCCTTCGTTGTAGATCAGGTCGATGTACCGCTGCCGGAGGAGCATCTCGACGTCGCGGGCCCCGTGGAACTTCTCCGGAGGCTGCGCGAGCGACTTGCAGAGGATGGTCGCCTCGGCGACGAACACGGTGATCTCGCCGGTCTGCGTGCGGCCCACGCGGCCGTCGATGCCAACGATGTCGCCGAGGTCGAGGTTCTGGATCAGCTCCCACTGCGTCTCGGACAGGTCCGCCTTGCTGACCATGAGCTGGACGCGGCCGGTCATGTCCTGGACGTGAAAGAACTTGAGCTTTCCCTTGTTGTTGCGGAGCATGATCCGCCCGGCGACGCGGACCGTGTCGCCTTTCTCACCGGGCTCGGCGGGGGCGAGCTCGCGGGCTTGCGCGATCGGCAGATGCCCGTCGAACCGCTGCCCCCAGGGATCGAGGCCCAACGCCTGGATTTTCTCCAGCTTCTCGAGGCGGGCCTGTTCGAAACGGTCGGGCCTGGGTTCGGACATCGGACGATTCGCTAGCTTCGGAGAGGGATGCGCGGGGAGGAAATGATCGGAGAACGGGCGCGCCGGGTCAATGGAAGCGGGACGCCTTCAGGCGAGCGGGGCGGCGTCAGCCCCCCGGTGGGGTCCGGAAGAAAGCGGCATCCACTCGGGCAAGAGTCGATTGCGATGGATAAACAGCGAAATCGGCGGATCGACTCGCGGAGGAATCGGGGCCGTGGGGTTGCGCCGATCACCGGGGGGGCTGACGCCCCCCGCTCGCCCCTACTCGGGGTCGTAGCCGAGGTTCGGGGCGAGCCAGCGTTCGAATTCGGCGAGGGGCATTCCCTTGCGGCGGGCGTAGTCTTCCGCCTGGTCGCGGGTGATGCGGTCCACCGAGAAGTAGCGCGCCTCCGGATGGGCGAAGTACAGCCCGCTGACCGAAGCGGCGGGCCACATCGCGTAGCTCTCGGTCAATTGGATGCCCGTCTTCCGTTCGGCGTCCAGCAGCTTCCACAACTCGCGTTTGGCCGTGTGGTCGGGGCAGGCGGGATAGCCGAACGCCGGGCGGATGCCGCGGTACTTCCCGGCGATCAGGTCGTCGGGGGAAAGTTGTTCCGCCGAACCGAACCCCCAATCGAGACGCGCCTGCCGGTGCAGCGCTTCGGCGAACGCCTCGGCGAACCGGTCGGCGAGCGCCTTGGCCATGATCGAGTTGTAGTCGTCGTGGTCGGCGACGAACTGCTGCGCCAATTCGTCGCAGCCGTGCCCCGCGGTGACGGCGAACGCGCCGACGTAATCCTCCCGGCCGCTGTCGAGCGGGGCGACGTAATCGGCGAGCGATCGGAAGTCGCTCTGCCCCTTCCGCTCCCACTGCTGGCGGAGCATCGGGAAGCGGACCAACTCCTGCTGCCGCGATTCGTCCGTGTAGAGGACCACGTCGTCCCCCTCGGAGGCGGCGGGCCAGAAGCCGTACACGCCGCGGGCCGTGAGCAGCTTTTCGCGGACGATTCGATCGAGCAGCTTCCGCGCGTCCTTGTGGAGCTCCGTCGCCGCGGGGCCGACTTCGGGGTCGTCGAGGATCTGCGGGAATTTCCCGCGCAGCTCCCACGTCTGAAAGAACGGCGACCAGTCGATGTACGCGACGAGATCGGCGAGCGGAAACCTGTCGAGCGCCTTCCATCCGAGAAACGCCGGCCGCTCGATCGGCACGGCGTTCCAGTCGCTGCGGAACCGCCGCTCGCGGGCCCGCTGATACGCGACGAGCGCCTTCTCCTGCCGCTGCGCGAACGCCTCGCGGTCCTTCTCCTGCTTCACGCGGTTTTCGGCGGCGAACGGATCGCGCTGCTCGGCATCGAGCAGCTTCTCGACGACCGGGACCGAGCGCGAGGCGTCGAGCACGTGAATCACCGGCTGGTCGTACTGCGGGGCGATCTTGACCGCCGTGTGGCGGGCGCTGGTCGTCGCCCCGCCGATCAGCAACGGCACGTGGAACCCCTCCCGCTTGAGCTCCCTGGCGACGTGGACCATCTCGTCGAGCGAGGGGGTGATCAGGCCGCTCAGGCCGATCATGTCGGCCCCTTCCTTCTTCGCGGTCTCCAGGATTTTCTCGGCGGGGACCATCACGCCGAGGTCGATCACCTCGAAGTTGTTGCAATTGAGGACGACGCCGACGATGTTCTTGCCGATGTCGTGCACGTCTCCCTTGACGGTGGCGATGACGATCGTGCCGCGCTTCTCGTTCTGGTAGGTCCCGGCCGCCGGCCGGGACCTGGCGCGCGCGGACGCGCGCTCCTCGGTGGACGGGGCGTCTTGCGCGTCGGCGGCCGTATCGGCGAGTCCAGGTCCCGCCGGGCCGGCGGGACCTACTTGCTCCATGAAGGGGAGCAGGTAGGCGACCGCCTTCTTCATCACCCGGGCGGATTTCACGACTTGCGGGAGGAACATCTTGCCGGCCCCGAACAGCTCGCCGACGACGTTCATCCCGTCCATTAGCGGTCCCTGAATGACGGCGAGTGGCTTGTCGTACTTTTGCCGGGCCTCCTCGGTGTCCTCGTCGATGAATTCGGTGATGCCCTTCAGGAGGGCGTGCTCAAGCCGCTTCTCGACCGGCTGGTTCCGCCATTCGAGGACTTTTTCCTCGCCCTTGCCCTTCTGCTGGAGCGTGGCGGAATAGTCGATGAGCCGCTCGGTCGCGTCGGGCCGGCGGTTGAGCAACACGTCTTCGACGTGTTCGAGCAGCGTCTTGTCGATCTCCTCGTAGACTTCCAGTTGCCCGGCGTTGACGATCCCCATGTCCAGGCCGGCCCGGATCGCGTGGTACAGGAATGCGGCGTTCATCGCCTCGCGGACGAGGTCGTTCCCGCGGAAGGAGAACGACACGTTGCTCACGCCGCCCGAGGTCTTGGCCCCGGGACACTCCCGCTTGATCCGGCGGACGGCCTCGAAGAACTCGACGGCGTAGTTGGCGTGCTCCTCCATCCCCGTGCCGACGGTGAGGATGTTCGGGTCGAAGATGATGTCCTCGGGCGGAAAGCCCGCCTCCTCGGTGAGCAGTTCATAGGCCCGCTTGCAGATCGCGAGCTTGCGATCGGCTTCGGTCGCCTGCCCGGCCTCATCGAAGGCCATGACGACGACCGCCGCCCCGTAACGCCGGGCGAGCTTCGCCTGCCGGAGAAACGATTCCTCGCCTTCCTTGAGGCTGATCGAGTTGACGATCGGCTTGCCGGGGACGCACTTCAGGCCGGCCTCGATGACCGACCACTTCGAGCTGTCGATCATCAGCGGGACGCCGCTGACCTCCCACTCGTCGGCGACGAGATTCAGGAACGTGGTCATCGCCCGTTCGCTGTCGATCAGCCCTTCGTCCATGTTCACGTCGATGACGTTCGCCCCTCCTTCGACCTGCTGGCGGGCGACGTCGAGCGCCGCTTCATAATCTTCACTCTTGACGAGCCGGGCGAACTTCTTGGACCCGGTGACGTTCGTCCGCTCGCCGACGAGGATGAAGTTCGACTCGGGGCGGATTTCGAGCCGCTCCCGTCCCGCGTAGGCGGACCAGCGGGAGATTTCGGTCCGGCGGTGCGGGGTGATTCCGTCGACGGCGTCGCGAATCGTGCGGATGTAATCGGGCGTGGTCCCGCAGCAGCCGCCGACGATGTTCACCCAGCCGTTCTCGGCGAACTCGCGGATCCAGCGGCCGACTTCCGCGGCGGAGGCGTCGAAGCCCCCCATGCCGTCCGGCATGCCGGCGTTCGGATAGCAACTGATGTAGCGGTCGGAAATCTCCGCGAGCGTCTCGAGGTAGGGGCGCATCTGGGCCGGACCGAGCGCGCAGTTCAGTCCGACGCTGAACATCGGGAAGTGCGAGACCGAGGTCCAGAAGCCCTCGATCGTCTGCCCGCCGAGCGTGCGGCCGCCGTCGAAGATCGTGCCGGAGACCATCACCGGCAGCTCGACCCCGGCGCGCTCGAACTCCTGGGCGATCGCGAACAGGCAGGCCTTCATGTTGAGCGTGTCGAAGCTCGTCTCGGGGAGGAGGATGTCCACGCCGCCCTCGATCAACCCGCGAATTTGCTCGCGGTACGAGGCGACCATCTGATCGAAGGTGTGCGTGCGGTGTCCGGGGGCGGCTTTCCCGCACAGCGAGAGCATGACCTTCGTCGGCCCGATGCTCCCGGCGACGAACCGCGGAGCATGCGCGATTTCGTCGCTGAACTCCCCCGCCACGCGGCGCGCCAGCTCGGCGGCGGCGCGGTTGATCTCGTAGGTCAGATCGCCGAGACCCAGCTCGTCGAGCGAGATCACGTTGGCGTTGAAGGTGTTGGTCTCGACGATGTCCGAGCCGGCGCGGAAGTATTCGCGGTGGATCTCCTCGACGATCCGCGGCTGCGAGAGGACCAGCACGTCGGTGCAGTTCTTGAGGTCCTGCGGATGGTCCGCGAACCGCTCGCCGCGGAAATCGCGTTCGGCCAGCTCGTAGCGATGGACCATCGTCCCCATCGCCCCGTCGAGCAGCACGATCCGCTGGGCGAGGATGTCTTCGAGGAGTTCGCGGGTGGAGGGAATGGCGACTGCGGTCATGGATTCACTCAATCAGTTTTTCTCTCGACGCAAAGACGCGAAGGGCGCAAAGCAGCGCAACGGAGAAAGTAAGGAAGAAGAATGACAGTAGTTCCAAGTTCCAAGTTCCGAGTTCCAAGTTCAAGCGCCGGCGTTGGCGTTGGCGAGCCGTTCCACGAACGCGGCGTGCTCCGGGGTGGCGAGGCCGGATTCGAGTGTTTGCAGCATCGCCGGGGCGTCGCCGCGGAACAGGGCCGGCGCGTCAAGCCACAGACCCGGAAAGTTCCGCGAGCGGAACACGCCTTTGTCGTCGGGGGCGAGTGCGGCGAATTTGTCCCCCTCCAATGCGAACCAGCGGATCTCGTCCTCCAGCACGAGCACGACGACATACTCGAGAACGCCCGCCCGCTCGTAATCCTCCCGTTTTTCGTAGAGATCGTAAGCCGCGCTGCTCGACGCGACCTCGACGATCAACTCGGGAGGCCCGACGGCGTATCCCTTGGCGTTGACGCTCGTGCGGCCGCCGCAGGCGGGGTCGATCACCAGCGCGGAGTCCGGCTGCGGCTCGCTGTCGGGGCCGAGAATCGCTGTGCCGTTGTCGCGGCCCCGCGTGCCCGGCGTGCGGATCTGATACGCGCTCAGCCACGCATTCACGATCCAGTGGAATTCCGCGTGATCGACACGCAATGGCGATGGCACGATGACGACTCCTCCAATCAGTTCGGCGCGAAAGTCCGGCGGCATCGCCTCGTACCGCTCGTGGAACGTCGGCTGATCGAGATGGTCACCCGCCTCCAACGGCGGCAAGGTGACGATCGGTTGAGTGTGGGTAAGGGTTGCCATCATTGAACCTCCGCCGTCGAGCCGGCGATCTCGAACTTATCTCGTGAAGCGTTATACGGGACTGGCGGCGGCCGGCTCGAAATCGAGCGCGTCCAGGATCCGCGCGCACGCCTGCGACTTGTTCAACGCGTAGAAGTGCAGCCCCGGCACGCCGGCTTCGATCAATTCGCGGCACTGGCGAATCGCGTGCTCGACGCCGATTTCGAACTGGGCCTCCTTGTCGTCGCAGACCGCCTCCAGCCGGGCCGAGAGATCCGCCGGGAAGACCGCGCCGCACATCGCGGTGATCCGCTGGATGCGGGCGAACTCGGTGATCGGCATGACGCCCGGAACCAACGGCACGCCGATGCCGAGCCTCTCGTACTGGTCGCGGAAGCGGAAGAAATTCTCATTGAGGAAGAAGAGCTGCGTGAAGACCGCATCGGCGCCCGCCTCGACTTTGCGCTGGAGGTTCCGCAAGTCGGAGTCCGGGTCGATGGATTCCTGGTGTTTCTCGGGATAGCCCGCCACGCCGATGCCGGCTTCCGGATAGACTTCGCGAATCAGTTCCACGAGTTCGTTCGCGTGGCGGAGGCCCCCCTCGACGGGGACGAAACTCGTTTCTCCCTGGGGCGGATCGCCGCGGAGGGCCATGATGTTCTCGATTCCGCGCTCCCGCGCCAGCGCCAGCCATTCGCGGATCTCCGCGCGATTCGAGCCGACGCAGGTGAAGTGCGACGTCGCCGTGACGCCGAACCGCCGCTGGATCTCGCCGCAGATGTCGAGTGTCCGCGTGCGGGTGCTTCCCCCGGCGCCATAAGTGCAGGAGATGAAGGCGGGACGATATTCGACGAGCGCATCGAGAGTCTCCATCAGGGCGGCGTCTCCCGCCGGGCTTTTCGGTGGGAAGATCTCGATGGACAGCCCGAACCGGCCATCCCGGTAGATTTCTCCGATTCGCATCCGTTTCTCCTGCAATCAAAAAGATGGCTGCCACATCGTGGCATTATAGGCGGCGGGCCGGTTCCTGAAATATCGAAATGCCGTGATCGGCGGTACTTAAGGTTGCCGGTCGGACGGCGATCTCCTATGGTAGCCGGCGAAGGATCACGCTCCGGATGCGGCTCGCCCCGCGTCGAACCGGGGCCACCGCATGACTTGAGCGAAAACCGAGGATGCCGATGTCCGCCACTGCCGCCGCCACCTCTGCCGCCGTTCCGCCCCGATCGAAAGCCGCCGAGTTTCAGGTCGCCGATCTCTCGCTGGCCGAATGGGGCCGCAAGGAAATCGAGCTGGCCGAGAAGGAAATGCCCGGGCTGATGGCGTGCCGGGAGGAGTTCGGCCCGCAGAAGCCGCTCGCGGGGCTGCGGATCATGGGCTCGCTGCACATGACGGTGCAGACGGCGGTGCTGATCGAGACGCTCGTCGAGCTGGGGGCGGAAGTCCGCTGGTGCTCGTGCAACATCTTCAGCACGCAGGACCATGCCGCCGCCGCGGTCGCGGTCGGCCGCCCGGAGAACGGCGGCACGCCCGAAAGTCCGCTGGGCGTCCCCGTCTTCGCCTGGAAGGGGGAGACGCTTGCGGAATACTGGTGGTGCACCGACCGGGCCCTCGACTTCGGCGAGGGCCGCGGTCCAACGCAGATCGTCGACGACGGCGGCGACGCCACGCTGCTGATTCACTTGGGCTATCAATATGAGAACGAGGGCGCCGTCCCCGATCCCGCGACCGCCGACAACGAGGAGTTCGCCGAGATCCTCAAGGTGCTCGGCAAGTCCCTCGAAGAAAACCCGCGGCGATGGCACGGCGTCGCCGCCGATTGCCGCGGCGTGAGCGAAGAGACGACCACCGGCGTGCATCGCCTGTATGAAATGCAGAAACAGGGGACGCTGCTCTTTCCCGCCATCAACGTCAACGACTCGGTCACCAAGAGCAAGTTCGACAACCTCTACGGCTGCCGGCACTCGCTCATCGACGGCATCTTCCGCGCCAGCGACGTGATGGTCTCCGGCAAGGTGGCGGTGATCTGCGGCTACGGCGACGTGGGGAAAGGCTGCGCCCAGTCACTGAAAGGGCAGGGGGCGCGGGTCATCATCACCGAGATCGACCCCATCTGCGCGCTGCAAGCCGCGATGGAGGGCTTCCAGGTGCTCACGCTGGAAGACGCGCTCCCTTATGCCGACATCTTCATCACCACGACCGGCAACAAGGACATCATCACCGCGGCGCACATGGCGGCGATGAAGGACGGGGCGATCGTGGGGAACATCGGCCATTTCGACAACGAGATCGACATGGCCGGCCTCAACCGCCTCCGCAAGGAAGGGAAGGTCGCGAAGACCAACATCAAGCCGCAGTACGACAAGTGGACCTTCGCCGATGGCCACAGCGTGCTGATCCTCGCGGAAGGGCGGCTGCTGAACCTCGGCTGCGCCACGGGGCATCCGAGCTTCGTGATGTCCAACAGCTTCACGAACCAGACGATCGCCCAGATCGAGCTGGCGCGGAACGCCGACCAGTACGAGAACAAGGTCTACACGCTGCCGAAGCGGCTCGACGAAAAGGTCGCCCGCCTGCACCTCGACAAGCTGGGCGTGAGGCTCACGAAACTCACGCAACAGCAGGCGGACTACATCGGCGTGCCGGTCGAGGGCCCGTACAAGCCGGAGCATTATCGGTACTGAGGCGGAAGACCCGGGGAACCATGCGCGCCGCGATCTTCGACCGCTTTGGCGATCCGATCGATGTCCTCCAGCTACGGGACCTCCCGCTTCCCGAGCCGGCCCCCGGCCAAGTCCGCGTCCGCATGCTGGCCAGTCCGATCAACCCCTCCGACCTGATGCACGTCCGCGGCGTCTATGGAAAACGACCCACGCTTCCCGCCGGCGCCGGCTTCGAAGGGGTCGGCGTCGTCGAGAAGAGCGGCGGCGGGATCCTCGGCAGATTTCTCGCCGGCAAGCGTGTCGCCGTGATGAACCGCGCCGGCGGCAACTGGGCCGAGCACGTCGTCGTTCCCGCCAAGCGCGTCATCCCGCTCGACTCCTCGCTGCCACTCGCGCAGGCGGCGATGTTCTTCGTCAATCCCGCCGCCGCCTGCGTGATGACCCGCCGCGTCCTCGCCGTGCCGCGGGGGGAATGGCTGCTTCAAACCGCGGCCGGCTCGGCCCTGGGAAAGATGGTGGTCCGCCTCGCCCGGCACGAGGGCTTCCGCACGCTCGACGTCGTCCGCCGCGCAGAGCAGGCCGAAGAGCTGAGGCAGCTCGGCGCGGACCGCGCGATCGTCTTCGATCCCGACCGCCACGACCCGGCGCAACTCCGCGAGCAAGTGCTGGAGGCGACCGGCGGCGCCGGGGTGAAATACGCGATCGACCCGGTCGGCGGCCGCACCGGCTCGGCCGTCGTCGGCTGCCTGGGGGACGACGCCCGGCTGCTCGTGTACGGCACGCTCTCGGACGAACCGCTTCAGTTCTCGCCGCGAACGCTGATGACGGCGGGCGCGCGCGTGGAAGGCTTCTGGCTCGCCCGCTGGATGGAGTCGCACGGCCTCGTCGCCCGGCTGTCGCTCGTGCGCACGATCACCCGGCTGATGAAAGCGGGCGTCCTCGTCTCGGAAGTCGCCTCCGAATTTCCGCTGGTGCGACTCGCCGAGGCCGTCCGCGCCGCGGATCAACCCGCCCGCGGGGGCAAGATCCTGCTCGCGATCGCCGAACCCTGATAGCCGGCGGGGTAACACCCGCCGAAGACGGCTCGCTCGCTCCGCGCAGCCCCGGCCGCCGCACGCGGGGGTGCGGGGAGCGAAAAGGAGCGAAAAAGGGGGCGAAAAAGGGGACAGGTCCGTTTTCTGCTGCCGAGTTCCCCATCGACGTTCGAAGTCGCGAGCCGTTCTTCGGCGGTCGTTGACCGCCGGCTATCAGGGTCTCGGAAAACGCGGCCGCGGCCGTCCCATCCTTCCGGTCCGGTGCCGGCGATGGTAGATTTCCGATGACTTCCCGACTTTTCACGACAAGGAGCGCTCCCATGCGGTCCGTTCGAAAATTCGCCTACCTGTTGATGTTCGCCGTCGCGCTCACCGCGCTCTCCACGGTCGGAAAAGCCGATCCGCCCGTCATCGACACCACGGCCGGACGAGGCAATCCGACGGCAGACGATTTCGTCGCACAGGTCCGGCTCCAAACTCTCCGCGGCGAAATCGGGATGGCCCAGCGGGCCCTCCACCGCAACGACGAAGTCCGGAACCGGCTCCAAGAAGCGCTGGACGGCAAACGCGACGCCGGCGAGCTCACGAAAGAGGAGCTCCAGGACCTGCTCCGGCAGCACGAGTTCGAACGCAATCAGATCCAGGCGAAGTTGAAGAGCCAGACGGAGCGGATGCGCCAACTCGAAGGCATGGAGCGTCTCACGGGGGACCTGCGCAAGACGCCCGCGCCGCAGTCGCCGCGAGCCGGAGAGACCAGTCGTCCGCTCGTCGCGCAAGCGCTGAAGCACCTCGAAACGGCGCGGCGGCCGTCTGGTGAACTTCGAGAGAAGCCTGCGGCCGCTCCCGAAGTGATCCGCACGCGGGTCGAAGGGGCGCGAAAGCACCTGCGCGACAGTGCCGAGCGCGGCGCCGCATCCACTCAACAACTGCACGAGGCCCTCGAACGCAACGCCGCCGAGCGCGAACGGCTGGAATGGGCGCTCCTGCTGGCGCAGAAGCAGCAGCGCGAAGCCGAGGGGCTCCGCGCGGCCGACGATGGCGAAAAGACGCCGCGTGCCAAAAAAGAGGGCCCCAAGGAAGGATACGACGCCGCCGCGATCCGCGAACTCCAGCAGGCGGTCCGCGACCTGCGGGCGGAGATCCAGGACGTGCGGTTCGACCTGCAAGCGTTGCAGAAGTCGATTCCGAGGCCGGACCTGCCGCGAAAGGAGTTCCGCGCGCCGCAGAAGGAGCACAAGTAGCTCGCAGCCGTCAGCCGCCGCTCAAGTTCCCGCGGCGACAGGTTCCGCAGGCGTCGTCCCCCGGCGGTCGTTGACCGCCGGGTATCCCGGAAAAATTCGTTGTCTACGGTTTTTGCCGTTGACAACTACGGGTTCTGCCGTAATGCTGGTGTCGTGGCTTCCGCATCTCGACGGAAACTCCGCATGGCCCGTCCCCGAAGCGACCAACCCACCCCGGCCGAGCTGGAGGTCCTCAAGATCCTCTGGGAGCGGGGGCCGTCGACCGTGCGGGAAGTGCGGCAGGTGCTCGTCCAGCGCCGCCGCCCGCGGGCCTACACCTCGGTGATGAGCCTGCTCAACGTGATGGCCGACAAGGGGCTGGTTGATCGCGAGCCGGAAGGCCGCGCCTTCCGCTATGCCCCGCGGAGCGATCGCGAACACACGCTGTCCCGGCTCGTGGGAGACCTGTGGTCGCGGGCGTTCCAGGAGTCGGCGAGCACGCTCGTCTCGCACCTGCTGGAAGAGGCGAACCCCTCCCACGCCGAACTGGACGAGATCCGTTCGCTGATCGAAGCTTACCAGGAACAGAAAGGGGGCGCGTGATGCCCGCCTTCCTCGCGCTCGATCACCCGCTGTGGCACCGGCTCGCGCTCGCCCTCGCGCACTCGCTGTGGCAGGGGGCGCTCATCGCGGCGGTCCTGGTCGCCGTCCTGCACCTGTTCGCGATCCGCCGCGCGGCGCACCGCTACGCCGCGACGCTCGTCGCGTTCCTCGCGCTGGCGGTTTCGCCGCTGGCGACATTCTTCATCGTGAACGTGCCCGCCGTCGAATCGGCGCCCGCCCTGTCCGCATCCGCGAGCCCGATCGAATTCGCCGCGGCGCTCGAACTGGAAGATTCGCCGGCGGGACCCCGTCCACCTTCCGCCGCGTCCTTGGACTGGCGGGCAATCCTCGCGG
Organism: Planctomycetales bacterium; assembly: GCA_040877365.1. GTDB lineage: Bacteria > Planctomycetota > Planctomycetia > Planctomycetales > Planctomycetaceae > JBBDNT01. The sequence continues at coordinate 8,880 of JBBDNU010000107.1, read as the reverse complement.
CCGCGCAACCCTATCTCGTCCTGCTGTGGTGCTGCGGCGTGTCGCTGCTCGGCGTCCGGCTGCTGGGCGGGATCGTTTCGCTGCGGCGGCTCACGGCGGACGCGATCGCCGCGCCGGAGCACATGGCCCGGCGGGCGGCGCGGCTTGCCGACCGGCTGGGGCTGCGGCGCTTGCCGCCGCTACGGCTGTCCCGCCGCGCCCGCGACGCGCTGGCCGCCGGGTTCTTCCGGCCGGTCGTGCTGTTGCCGATCTCGTGGGCGACGGCCATGCCCGCCGACGTGCTCGAAGCGGTCCTCGCGCACGAGTTGGCGCATATCCGCCGGCACGACCTGTGGGTCAATCTGGTGCAGCGCGTCGTCGAGGCGCTGTTGTTTCATCATCCCGCCGTGTGGTGGCTCTCGCGCCGCCTGCGGAAGGAGCGCGAGCTTTGTTGCGATGAATTGGCGGTCACGCTGACGGGGCAGCCCGTCGGCTACGCCCGCGCCCTCGAGCACGTCGCCCGCTGGCGCGTCGGTTCCGTTGGTCCCGCTCTGGCAACCGGTATGGGAGGCACGAAGATGGCACTGCTCGATCGCGTCCGGCACGTGTTGAAGATGAACTCGCAGGACCGCCGCGCGATGTGGCCCGCCGGCCTCGTCGCCCTGGGCGTTCCGCTCTTCGCCTTTTTCCTCCCGGCGGCGTTCGTGACCGCCGCGCCGGAGGAAGAGGGCGTGGTCGTCGCCCAGGCCGACCGCGAAGGCGAAGGCGAGCGCCGCGAGGGAGAACGGCGGGAAGGAGAGCGGCGCGAGGGTGATCGCCCGCGTCCCGAGGGCGAGCGCCGCGAGGGGGATCGCCCTCGCCCGGACGGGGAGCGTCCGCCGCGGCCCGACGGCCCGCCGCGCCGCGAAGGCGACCGTGAGCGGCCCGACCGTCCCGACGGCCCGCCCCGCGTCGAGGGAGACCGCGAGCGCCCCGTCCGCCCGGACGGCGAGCGTCCGCCGCGGCCTGAGGGCGGCCCGCGCCCCGAGATGAACGCCGAATTGATCGAGATGATCCGCCAGTTGCGCCGCGAGGTCGAGGAGCTCCGCCGCGAAGTCCGCACGCTCCGGGGAGAAGGACCGCGCCCGCCGTTCCGTCCCGAAGGGGGCCCGCCCCGCGACGGCGAACGCCCTGAGCGGCCCGGCTTCCGTCCCGACGGGCCGCGCGGCGAGGGGGACCGTCCCGGTTTCCGTCCCGAACGCCCGGACGTCCGCCCGGAAGGCCGCGAGCGGGGTGACGCGGAACGCCGCGAGGGAGACCGACCGCGTCCCGAAGTCCGCCGCCCGGACCGCCCGGACCGCCCCGACGGCGAACGCCGCGAGGGAGACCGCCCCCGTCCCGAGCGGGACCGCGATTGAACGGTCCATGCGTCGGCGTTCCTCCCCCCGCTGACGCGGGAGGCTCGCTCGCATAGGGAAGCGGGCCGCGCGGCGATTTCGTCCGCGCGGCCTCTTTCCGCTTCCGCCTTCCCGCTTCCGCCACGTAGCGTTTTCCTCGTTCCTACGCACCGCTTCCTTTTCGATGAACAAGGATCTCGCCATGGTTCGATGCCAACCTCTCGCCGGCGTGCTGCTGTTGGGAGCGGTCTTCGCTCCCCGGGCGGCGGCGGAGGATTCGCCGACTCCTTCCGAAATCTTCGAGCGGCGGATCATGCCGATCTTCGCTTCCGAGAACCCGTCGAGCTGCACCCAGTGCCATCTCGCGGGGGTGGACCTGAAGGACTACATCCTCCCCTCGCACGAGAAGACGTTTCTCTCGCTACGGGACCGGGGGCTGATCGACCTGGATGCCCCGGACGACTCGAAGATCCTCAAGCTGATCCGCATGGCCCCCGAGCAACCGGCGGAAGACTCCGGCGCGGCATTGATCCACGAAAAGGTCCGCCGGCAGGAACTCGAGGCGTTCGCCGCATGGATCAAGGCCGCCACGGCCGACCCGCGGCTCCGCGCGGCCCCGGCGCTGTCGGCCGAAGAAACGGCGGGGCCTGCCCGGCCCGACGAGGTGATCCGGCACGCGCGGGTCGACCGGCTGCTGGAGTCGTTCGAGAAGCACATCTGGTCGCAGCGGCAACGTTGCCTCGCCTGCCACATGCCGGGGCAGGAGGCGAACCCGAAACACCACGAGTTGAATGCCAAGCACGCGGGCCGGCACGGCGAAGACGTGATGAACTGGATGAAGCCCGAGGGGGCGGAAGCCACGATGCGCCACCTGATGGCGAGCGGACTGATCGACACCGAGCGCCCGGACCGCAGCCTGCTCCGGACCAAGCCGCTGGAAGACGGCGTCACCCACGGCGGCGGAAAGAAGATGAAGCCCGGCGACGCCGGGGACCGCGGCTTCCGCGCCTGGTTGGAGGACTACGCCGCCGTCGTCAACGACCAATACAAGACGGCGGAGGATCTTCCCCCAGCCAAGGTCGTCGATGCGGGAGGTCCGGACGCCGGACCGGCGCAACACGCGGCGCACGCGCACGAAACTCCGGGCCAGGGCCGTGCCGGCGCGCGGCGGGAAGCTCATCGCCCCGGCCAGTCGGCAGGCGAACTGCCCGAAGAGGTCCACCGGCTGAGGGGGGAAATCGAGCAGTTGCGGCGCGAGGTTCAGTCGATTCGGAACAATCGCCCGAATGCGGAACGAGATCGGACCTCGGATCATCCCAAGCGTCTGCAGCCGACTGCGCAACACGAGTCGCGCAAACCGGCCGAGCACGCCGCCGCCGCGCATGGGAAGACAAAGGAGGCGACGGAGCCGCCGCCGGAACCGCACGGGACGACAACATACGAAACGTGGCCGTTCGATGCCGCCGAGGCCAGACGCCGCCAGAAGGAGACAGCCGAGGCGCTGGGTCTCCCCGTCCAGATGTCGGTGGACCTCGGCGGCGACGTCACGCTGGAGTTGATGCTCATCCCCGCCGGAGAGTTCATGATGGGGGAGAAGGACTCGGCGGGGCCGCGCGGGCAGGAGCTGCACAAGGTCCGCTTGACTCGGCCCTACTATCTCGGCAAGTACGAGTTCACCGAAGAGCAGTGGGAGCGGGCAATGGGCCGAAAGCCCCCCGACGTCAAGGGACCAAAGTACCCCGTGGACCGGATGAGCTGGAACCTCGGCCAGGAGCTGGTGAACCGGCTGAATGAGACCTTCCAGGGCCGGCGCGAATTCCGGCTGCCGACTGAAGCGGAGTGGGAGCACGCCTGCCGGGCGGGAACGGCAACGCCCTTCTACACCGGCGAGACCCTCGGTGAAGATCAGGCGAACTTCGGCCAGGATCCGCAGCGCGGAAAAACGGTCCCGGTAGGCCGTTTTCCGGCCAATCCGTGGGGCCTGCACGATCTGGCCGGGAACGTCCGGGAGTAGTGCCAGGATTGGTACGCGCCGTATCCCGAAGAAGCCCGGACCGACCCGCAGGGCCCGGACGAGGCCTCGCGCCCGGAGGGGTCGTTGCCCGTGGTGCGGGGCGGATACTATGGCGATCGCGCGGCGAAATGCCGCTCCTTCGATCGCAGTCTCGACGGTCCGAATCACCGCTGGCGGCCCAACGGCCTCCGGGTGCTGATGGTGATTCCGCCGCCGGAGAAAGTCGTCGAAAAATCTTCCTGAGGAGTTCAGGCATGTCCGTCCGGCCGATTCTGTGGGCCTGCATTCTGGGAACGGCAACGTGCGGGGGGGAAGGCGGGGAGCCGGATGCCCCTGCCTCGCGGCCCGCCGCGGAGGCTGCGCTGACTCCGCGCGAAGACGCCCCGCGGCGGGGGCGGAGCGTGTTTGGAGAAGGCGGGACCTGGGACGCGGAATTCGCGGCCAGGCAATTTGAGAAGTTCCACGCGCTGAAGCCGGACCCCCAGATCCTCGCCCGGATCGAGGCGCTGGAGGACAACTCCTGGCTCACGCTCACGCCGCGGGGGGACGAGTCCCCCGAACACGGACGGGGGGAAACTCCCTGGGTCTACATGCCGGACGTCAAGGCCTTCGCCTTCATCTGCGGCTGCACCGATCCCGGCTACTCTTCCGACACGTGGTTCTACAGCCCGTCCGCGAATCAGTGGGTCCAGATGTGGCCCAACTGGATCAAGGGGACCGCGGGGGCGACGCTCAATCGCGGGCCGATTCCGCGCGACCGGCCCGCCGGGCGCTGCTCGCTCGGGCTGACCTACGATCCGGACCACAAGCGACTCGTCAACATCGGCGGGGCGAATGCGGGAAACTTCGGCAAGATCACCTACGCGCTGGACGTCGCCACGAACCGCTGGAGCGAATTGTCCGGCCCGGACAAGCCCAAGCCCGGCCGCGGGGGGGACAACGTCTTCGGCTACGCGCCAGGCTACGGGGCGGTGGAAGTCGTCCCGCGGGGCAAGCTGCGCCTCCAGCAGCCCCGGCTCTATGAGGGGAGCGAGACCTGGGTGTTCCGCACCGAGCCGAAACAGTGGGAACGCGTGAACGTCAAGACCGAGGCCCCCGGGGCCCACAATGTCAAGATGGTGTGGAACTCGGTGGACCGGAAACTGATCATGAACACCGGCGTCGAGATCTGGGCCTTCGACCCGGCGAAGCAGGATTGGGAGGACCTGACGCCCGAGGAAACCGGTCCGGGCCGTTATCGGCACGGGGACGCCTACGACCCGTTCAACAACGTGCTCCTCACCTTCGGCGGCTACTTGCCGCGCAAGGAGGAATTGTGGGCGTTCGACTTCGCGACGCGGACATGGAAACGGATGGAATCCCCCGACATGCCGAAAGGCGCCAACTCGATGTTCGATTTCGACACGGACCTCAACGTCTGCGTCATGAAGTCCCGCGACAAGATCAGCTTGTACCGCTTTCGCCGGGCACCCGCGGCTGCTGGTCGATAGTCGGTGGTCGATCGGAAATCGACCATCGCCCCCCACGATTGACCGGCTGAAACCGATTCGAACCGAGGAAAGGAACGCCGAGATGTCACGATCAAAACGCTACGGGATCGCCATGTGTTTATGCGTCGCCGCGGTGGGAATCGTCCTGCTGCCGACGCCTGCCGGGGCCTGTTCCCAGGTGGCTGCGTCGCGCGACAAGGAGGCGGTCCTGGCGACCTACTGGGGACACCAGATCGGGTTTTTCACGGTGAACCCGCGGGGCCTCCGCAAGAAACAGCTCTTCGTGCCGGGAAAGGCCGAGCCCGTCGAATGGGTTTCCAAACACGGCAGCGTGACCTACAACCTGTTCGCCGTCGGTTTTCCGATGGAGGGAATGAATGAGGCGGGGCTGGCGGTTGCCACCCTTTCCAAGTGGACCCTCCAGCCTTCCGACTCGGGCAGAAAAGGCCGCCTCCCGCGGTCGTGGGTGCAATATGCCCTGGACCGGTTCGGCACGGTCGAGGAGGTCGTTCGGTTTACGACCGGGCCGGAGTTCGACAAGATGGCCGAGCCGGAGGAACTCTTGAAGTACCTGCCGTGCGACGCGGAGGGCAACGTCGCGGTGCTGGAGATGGTCGACGGGGAAATGGCGGCCTATTCGGACCGGACGCCCAAGGCCATCGGCGGGTACTATGCCTGGCCCAAGGTGGCGGAGATCCTGAAAGAGTACCAGGGTTTCGGGGGCGAGAAGCCGCTTCCGCCTCAAGAGCAGTTGCAGACGCAGAGTCCCGAACAATTGAAGCAGCAACTGAAATTCACGGGCCCGCCCAAGGTCTCGATGATCAAGGGCCCCCTCCAATTCGCGCACTACGACCCAGCGCGGTGGCAGGGGATGGCGGCGTATGCGCTCGGAGGGAACATCAGGACCTCCGGGTCGCTCGGGGTCGGGATCGCTTATGACGTCAAGAACCGCCAGATCCATTGGGGACCCGAAGGGATCCGATTCATCAAGCTTTCCTCGCTGGACTTCGCGCCTTCCAGCGGCATGAAAATCCTGCCGCGGTTCTTCAGGATCGCGGACAAGGGGGAGGTCTCGGCGCGGTTCGCCGATCTCGACCTCGAGACCTATCCGAAGTTGATGGATGACAATCTTGCGTCCTACCGGCACCTCGACGTGGTGACCCGTCTCATCCCGCCGGAAGACTGGAAGAAGCTCGCCGCGTATCCCGCATCGTTCGAGCGCGCGAAGGCAGACGTGCCACGCCGATGAAGGGACCGCGGCGGATTTCCTCCGGAAAAGACGATCTCACTCCTTTCCGGCAGGCAGTTCCAGGCACACCAGCGAGTCCTCGTCGCGCAGGTACAGCCGGCCGCGCGAGAGGACCGGCGCCGTCCAGGCGGGGTAGCCGATCTCCTGGTAGCTCGCCCGCGACAGCTCTTCCCACTTCTCCGGGTTGACCTTCACCAGCGCCAGCGTGCCGCGCTCGCCGAGAACGATGAACTTGTCCTCGACCCGGATCTTCGACCCGCGGCCGTAAAAGGGGAACGGGATCGCGTCGCCGTTCGCGTCGACGACGCGGCCCGTCTGCGGATCGAGCTTGAGCTGCGCGGGATCCCCGTCGTAGCCGTTGGCCCGCCACTCGACTTCGCCGGTTTTCGCGTTGAGACAGCGGAGTTCTCCTTCGTTCTCGTGCCGGCCGGCGAAGCCGTAGATGTGGCCGTCGACGTGGATCGGCGTGGACCAGTGCGCGTCGAGGTTGTCCCTCTCGCGCCACAGGACGTCGTAGCTCGTGCCGTCCGGCTTGACCCGCAACAGCGCCGAGCCGACGCCGTACGCCGCCGTGAGAAAGACGCGGTCGCCGACGACGACGGGGCGGGCGGCGTTCACCGATTCCTGCACGCGCGAGCGGAACCAATACTGGAACCGCGGCTTTCCGCTCGCCGGATCGAGCGACACCAACCCCTGCCGCACCAGGCACAACAGGTGCCGCTCGCCGTGGATCGTCGCGGCGATCGGGGACGAATAGCTGACGAGCATTTCGCCGTCGCTCCATTGGAAGGGCCGGCCCGAATCGGTCTGCGTCCCATCCCATGTCTTCCGGCCGACGCTCTCCCACAGGGCCTTCCCGGTGGCGGGGTCGAAGGCGACGACGGCGGAGTTCGGCTGTCCCCCGACGAGCACGATCAGCTTTCCGTCTTCGAGGATCGGCGTGCAGCCCATGCCGAAGAACCAGTCGGGGATGTCGAAGTCCTTCTTCAGGTCGCGGAGCCAGACCTTCTTTCCCGTCGCCAGTTCGACGCAGGCGAGTTTGCCTTCCGCTCCGAGGGTGAAGCAGCGGTCCGTCGTCAACAGCGGCGTGCACCGCGGGCCGTTGTTGTAGCCGTAGGGGTCGCGGAACCCGCTGGGATACGAGAACTTCCAAACGCTCTCGCCGTCGGCCGCCTGAAGGCATTCGACGATCTCCTCGTCGCCGACGCGATGATGGACCACCACGCGGTCGCCGCGCACCGAGGGGGCGCTGTAGCCCGTGCCGATCGTCTTCGTCCACAGCACGGGAGGTCCGTCCTTCGGCCAGGCGTCGGCGAAGCCGGTCTCGTCGGAGACGCCGGTCTCGTGCGGGCCGAGGAACATCGGCCAGTCGGTCGTCGGCTCGCGACGTTCGGCTTCGAGAACCCGATCGCGGGCGGATTGCTCTCCCGATCCTCGTTCCCCCGCGCGCGGGGGAACTCCCGCCGTCTCGGCGCACCCGGCGATGAGCAACAGGATCGCGGCAGCGAGCCATGCGTGCGTCGTGCGGGCCGCGAATATTTGGTGCTTGCGGGTCAGGGGCATATATCGCTCTCCGTGACGAGGGCACGTGAATCATGCGGACATCGGGGGGCTGACGCCCCCCGCTCGCCAATTTATCATTGCGGCGTCTTGTCCGCGAGGAGGCCGTCCAGGCGGTACAGCCGATAGCTCCCGTTCGCGTGCACCGGCGCGACCGTCATCGGGCCCAGACGGTCCGCCAGGAGATAAGCGGCCCCGGTCGCCGCGTGCAGCGCGCGGAGGTCTTCGAGATCGTAGCGGCGGTCGTCATAGCGGCGGGTGGCCCAATCGTGAATCGCCTGAATCCGCCGGTTCCACTCGACGATCCCCGGCGCGTCCTGCGGACAGTTCTTGTACGACACGTATTCCGCCCGCTCCGCGTACCAGTGAAACGCCCAGCTCTCGTCCGGCGTGACGAACTCCGCGTCCGCCGGCGTCTCCGCGTCGATCCACCGGCACATCTCCCGCCAGTCCGCCATCCGACGCTCGGAATACCGGCTCGGGTTCCGGTCCGCGGCCGGGAGAGCGAGCGCAGTCAGGAAAATCGCGCCGATCGCGACTCCCTTGGCGACGGGCAAAACGCGGCGCGGCGGTCCTTGCGCCCCCCGAATTCGCGACAGGACCCACTCGGTCAGCCCCACGACCGCGACCGCCGCCGCCAGCGGCGCGAGCGCGTCGTACAGCCGGAACGGATAGAACCGCAACAGGCGGATCCGCAGGAAGTCGAGCGGCGAGAGTTCGGCGAACGGCGTCTGGCCGAGCGGTTCGGCACGCAGGCCGATCGCGAGTCCTCCCAGCGCGAACACCAGTGCCGCGAGGACGAACCATGCGAAGACGCGCTTCTCGCTGCGGAAGACTCCCCACCACCATCCCGCGATCCAGACAGCGGTGAGCGCCGCGTATCCGAGCCAGCTCCACGGCGGGAACGTCAGCGGGTCGAGATGATGCGCCAGCCGGTGTCCCACCTGAATGTAACCGGCGGCCCGGCGGAGCGGCTCGTCGTCTTCGCCGAGCATCGCCAGCGCCGGCCACAATCCCGGTAACGAGAACAGCACGAGGAGCGCGACGCCGAGCGCGACGCGGATTGAGCGACCGTAGGACGGATCGCCAATCCGTCCTATGTTCGTGGGGCAGACATCCTTGTCCGCCCGTCCCGTATCCGCGCAGGATGGCTCACGGGCAGGCTGGAAAGCCTGCCCCACGGCGGCGGGCGGATCGTCGATTCGTCCGGGG
>JBBDNU010000106.1:15367-23435 GCA_040877365.1 Planctomycetales bacterium | reverse complement strand
CGCTCGGTGGAGACGAAGCCCTGCGCGCGGAGCGCATCGAGCTGCGCGGGGGAGATGCGGAGCGCGGCGAGCGCGCGCTTGGCCGCGGCGCGATCCGGCGCGGGAGCGGGTCGGGCGCCTGGATTCATCGTTGGGCCGGCAACGGCGAGTTCGGGAATAGCGGGAATTTCATTCACATCAAGAGTGGAACTGGTACGGATTCCGTTCGGATGTTCCCTCGAATCGTCTTCGCGATCTTCGCGATCTCCTGTTTCACTTTCAGTCGAACAGAAGCACGCGAAGGACGCGAAGGGGCTGGAGCGGATGAGTTGCAATTCAACGAGCCTCGATCCCCGCGGTTCGGCACGGGCGTCAAAGTCGACGTTGCCGAATCGGCGAATCTCCCTCGCCGGCGGGTCGGGCCACGAGCGCGCGAAAGCGCGCCCTCTACATAGAGGGGGGCAGGTTGCGCGAAATTCGCGTTTGGGTCCGAAGCGGCGGCGGCGTGCGAACTTAAGTTCGCACTGCGACCCGCGGCGCGCTCCCCTGCGCTCGCGGCTGCGCCGCTCGGCTTCGGGTCGCGGCTAACCATGCCCTTACCAGCCGATCGCTCGATAGGCGCGGACGATCGAGTCGTCGGGCCGGGCCGGGCGCGTCGCGGCGCTCACGATCGCGAACAGGGCGAGATTCACCGCCAGCCCCCACAGGCCGGCGTAGAGGCCAAGCAGTCGGTGGTCCTGCGTCGTCAAGCCGATCGCCAAGAGCATCGCGGTGCCGCCGAGCGGGCCGGCGATCGCGCCCCACTTCGTGGCCCAGCGCCAGCCGACGAGCGCCGCGATCGCGGGGGGCGCTGCCTGCGCGCCCCAGGCGGCGGAGAAAGCGCCCAGCTTCGTCAGGAAGCCCGGCTGGGTCAGCGACAGGTACAGCCCGATCCCCCCCACCACGAGCACCGACAGCCGGGTGTAGAGCACCCCGCGCCGCGGGTCGTGCTCCGGGAACAGCTTGTGCAGGAAGTCGCGCGAGACGGACGCCCCCACGCCGTGAATCTGGCTGGACACGGAGGACATCATCGCCGCGATCCCCGCGGCGGCGACCAATCCGGCGACGACCGGCTGGAAGTTGTCGAGGATCAGCGAGATCATCATCGAGTCGGTCGCCTGGCGGTCGGTCACGCCGGGCCGCAGGACCTGTCCCGCGACGCCGGAGAGGAACGCCGCCCCCATCACGATCGGAAACGAGGCGACCACCACCAGCGGCCACAAGCGGATGTAGTTCACCGTCCTGGGGATGTGCATGCGGATCCACATATGGGGGTGCATCGTCCAGCCGAGGCCCACGGGAATGGCGAAACTGATGATGAACGGCCAAGGCGATCGCCCGCCGGGACCAGGGATGGTCAGCCACTCGGGCCGCGCCGCGATCACCCGCGAGAACGCAGCGGGGATTCCGCCGGCGACGTTCACGACGACGAGCGCGCCCCCCACCAACCCGGCGACGAGCAGCACCCCTTGGAGGGTGTCGGTCAGGGCGACCGCCCGCATTCCTCCCAGCAGCACGTAGACGATGATGAGGAAGTACACCAGCACGGCGCCCGTCGGCTCGTCGATCATCCCGCCGGTCGCCACCTGGAACAGGAACCCCAGCCCGAGGATCTGCACCTGGATGTAAGGGACCACCGCCAGGATCAGCATTCCGCCGAGCACGTAGCCGACCCAGGCGCTGCCATAGAAGTGCGAGAAGGTCTCGCCGGGAGTGATGTGACCGAAGGCGCGGCCGAGCTTCCAGGTGCGGGCGGCGAACGCCATCCAGTACAGGGCGGCGAAGCCGATGTACATTCCGCCAATGGCGACGTACCCGCTCAGTCCGTCCCGATACATCGTGCCGGGAAAGCCGAGCACCGTCAGGGCGCTGTACTGCGTCGCCATGAGGGTGAACATGGCGACGAGCCAGCCGATGGCGCGGCCGCCGAGAATGTAGTTCTCGGGATCGCTCTGCGGGAACTTCCGCCAGGCGTACAACCCGACGAACATGACCCCCCCGAAGTAGACGGCCAGGACGACGATCGAGGGGCCGTAACCGGGGGGGATGGCGGGCATGAGGGTTGAGAGTTGAGGGTTGAGAGTTGAGGGTTGAGGGAGTGACCCGGACGCTTGCGAGCAGTCCGGGTCACTGGGGGCGGTCACTTCGTCGCGCTGCCGGCCCGCTTGTCCTCCGCCCAATGGCCGATGACGTACAGCGCCATGTTCGCCACGATCGCTGCCGGGAGGAACACCGCCGTCACGAACACGCCGAACGGCAGGTGGAACACGAGCGGCGCGACCCGGTTCCAGACCAGGCCGCCCGGCAGGAAGTACAGCAGCACCAGGACGCAGTGAACCGCGAGATGAACGAGGAACCGCCTTCCCGGGCGAACGACACGGCGGGCATTCACGGTCGCTCTCCTGAGAGGGCCGGGGGGGAACGAGCCGTGGGATTCTAACAGGCGGCCCAGATCGGCCGCGAGGGACGCCGAAGCGGACGGATTGACAATCCGTCCTGCGGGCGGCGACACTGTCGGAAGCTCGATTCCTCCGGGAGCAGAAGTCGATGGACCCCATTCGCGAATACCTCGCCGCACAGACGCGACGGCAGTTCCTGGGGAATGCCGGGTACGGCCTCGGCTCGGCGGCGCTCGCCTCGTTGATGCGGCCGGGGTTCGCGAACGCCGGCGAAACCGCAAGCGCAACGGCCTCCGGCGGCGGGGGGCTGCCGGGGTTGCCGCACTTCGCTCCCAAGGCGAAGCGGGCGATCTACCTCTTCATGTCGGGCGCGCCCTCGCAGATGGACCTGTTCGACTACAAGCCGAAGATGGGGGAGATGTTCGACAAGGACCTGCCCGAATCGATCCGCATGGGACAGCGGCTGACCACGATGACCTCCGGCCAGTCCCGGTTCCCCATCGCCCCCTCGAAGTACGCGTTCGCGCGGCACGGCGAGTGCGGCGCGTGGGTCAGCGAGCTGCTCCCCTGGACCGCGAAGGTCGTGGACGACATCGCCATCGTCCGCTCGGTGCATACCGAGGCGATCAATCACGATCCGGGCATCACGTTCATCAACACCGGCAGCCAGCTCCCCGGCAAGGCGAGCCTCGGCGCGTGGCTGAGCTACGGCCTGGGGGCCGAGAACCAGAACCTCCCCGCGTTCATGGTGATGACCCCCCGCTGGACCGCCAAGCGCGACGCGCAGGCGCTGTATGCCCGGCTGTGGGGGAGCGGCTTCCTCCCCTCGAAGTACCAGGGAGTGCAGCTCCGCGCGCAAGGCGACCCGGTGCTGTATCTTTCCAATCCCGACGGGGTCACGCCGGAGGCGCGGCGGCGGATGCTCGACGCGGTCAACGAGCTGAACCGCAGGCAGCACGCGGAAGCGGGGGATCCCGAGACCCAGGCCCGCATCGCCCAGTACGAGATGGCCTTCCGCATGCAGACCTCGGTCCCCGAGCTGACCGACCTCTCCGACGAGCCGGAATCGACCTTCGAGCGCTACGGCGACGAGTCGAAGAAGCCCGGCACGTTCGCGGCGAGCGCCCTGCTCGCCCGGCGGATGGCGGAGCGCGGGGTGCGGTTCGTGCAGGTGTTCCTCCGCGGCTGGGACCACCACGCCAATCTGCCGCGCGACCTGCCGCTGCAGTGCCAAGACATCGACCAGCCCTGCTACGCGCTGATCCAGGACCTCAAGGAGCGGGGGCTGCTCGACGAGACGCTCGTGATCTGGGGAGGCGAGTTCGGCCGGACGATCTACTGCCAGGGGAAGCTCACCAAGGAAGACTACGGCCGCGACCATCACCCCCGCTGCTTCACGGTCTGGATGGCGGGGGGCGGGATCCAGGGGGGAGTGACCCACGGCGAGACGGACGAGTTCTCGTACAACATCGTCCGCGACCCGGTCCACGTCCGCGACCTGAACGCCACGATCCTGCACTGCCTGGGGATCGACCATTCCCGGCTGTCGTTCCGGTTCCAGGGGCTGGACCAGCGGCTGACGGGCGTCGAGGCGGCGCGGATCGTTCGAGAGATCCTGGCCTGATTCTTCGGAACGGCCGGCATTTCCGGCAGACTCGGCCCCGCTTCCCTTCCCCCGCTCCGCCACGCGTTGTCCCGCCACAGTGGCTGTTGCAGGTAAATCTGCGGAAAGTGGAGAAAATAATTGACACTGGTCCCGGTGTCGGGTAGCAATATTAGGTAATTCGTTCACTGCCGCGGGAAGGTTGCGCCCGCCGCAGACCTCCGTTTTTTCGCCATGCAGGTGCCTCCATGCGACATGCGAAACCTCGTTTTCGGTCGGGCCGGATCGCGCTGTCCCTGATTCTCGCGGCCGGGTTGTCCGCATCGGCGGCCTGGCGGCATGTCGTCGCGGATGAAGATCCGGCCGAGACCGCCGCGACCGATCCCGCGCCGGTGGTCGAAGACCCGGCCCCCGCCGAGGAGCAGCCGGCGGACGGCAAGAACATGTCGATCGACGAGGACCTCCGCGACAAGGTGGAGGTCTACCTGTTGCCGAAGCTCCGCACGACGGGCCGCAACGGGTACTACATCACCGCCCGGATCAAGAACATCTCCGACGAGAAGCTCGCGGCGCCGATCCGGCTGGCGGTCCTGGGGACGAAGATCGACGGGCTGGAGGTCCGCGACGCCGACGGCTCTCTCGACGGGGGGCAACCGTTCTTCGAGCTGATCGACGAAGGCAAGGGCCTCGCCCCCGGGGCCCGGTCGGAAGTCCTCAAAGTCGTGTTCGACAGCCAACAGCGGCTGACCGCCGCGGCCCTGCGGGGTTACGAGCTCCAATACCGCGTCACCCGGGAAGGGCTGTCCTACGCGGACAGGCGGCAGGACCAAGTCCCGCAGCAGGTGGCCGAGGACGATGAGAACGGAGCGAAGGACGACCGCCCGCTCGATGCCGCGCATCCCGACGTGCGGAAGATCATGCAGGCGCAGCAAGAGGCGAACGACAAGCTGCTGCGAATCGACGGCGTGTCGGGGACCGGGATCGGTCTCGACCCCCAGGGACGCGTCGTGATGAAGGTCTACATCGCGCGGCTCAGCGTGGCGGAGAAGCTCCCGGCGCAGATGGGGGGCGTGCCGCTGTTCCCGCAGGTGATGCCGCAGATGCGGGCCCGGTACGAGCTGCTGCACAACGGGGCGCAGGCGGGCAACGCGGTCCCGCAGCCTCCCGTGCCTCCGCTGCCGCCTTGCGACGTGGACCTGGTGCCCTGCAACCTCACGACCGACACCACGATCCGCATCGGGCGTCCGGCGCCGCTGGGGTCGGAGATCCAGAACATCTTCGACTTTCCGTGCTTCGTCGGCACGCTCGGCGCCCGCGTGACGCGGAACGGGAACTGCTTCTTCCTCAGCAACAATCACGTGATCGGGGGGTTGAACCTGGCGTTTCCCGGCGAAGACATCGTGCAGCCGGGCTGCTACGGCGCGCCGCTGGACACGGTCGGGCACGTCGCCGACGTGGCGCCGGTCTTCTTGACCCCGCCGTTTTTCTTCCCGTTCTTCTTCGTCAACCGGATCGACGCCGCCATCGCGTCGGCGCATCCGTTCCGGGTGGACCGCGGCACCCCCTGCATCGGGTACGGGACGCCGATCTCGAGTTCCATCAGACCGGCGCTGGGGATGAAGGTGCAGAAGTTCGGCCGCACCACGCACCTCACCAAGGGGGTGATCACCGACATCAACGTCTTCGTGCTCGTGTTCTACGGTCCGGGGGTGGCCTTGTTCCGCGACCAGATCTTCGTCAGCGACCCGTCGTTCAGCAGCTTCTTCAGCCTGCCGGGAGACTCCGGCTCGTTGGTGGTCACCGATCCCGGCCGCGTGCCGGTCGACCTGCTGTTCGCCGGCGGCGGGGGCATCACCGTGCTCAACGAGATCGACCAGGTGCTCGATTACTTCAACATCCGCATCGACGGGGAGTGCCCCTGACAGCCGCAACAATCACGGGAACAGGAACTCGAGCCCCACGTTGAACCCGTGGGCGTCCCATTCCTCGAGGTTCTTGCGGGCGTGCGTGTTGGACTTCGGCTCCAGCAGGTTGGCGCGGCTGACGTCATAGACCACCGATGACGCCGGGCGGGCGGTCTTCGGCGCGTAGAGAATGGTGTATCCGCCGAACAGGCTGCAATTCTCCGACACGGGAATTCGGAGCCAGGCTTTCAGCTCGAGCACCGGCGAGAAGTCGGTCTGGTTCGTCTTGGTCACGAACTTCGGATCTCCCAGCGCCGCGAAGTTCTCGGTGGCCACCCGCGCCGCGTAGGTGTTGAGGCCGAGCGTCACGCTCGGGTCCACGCCCAACTGGAACCAGCGGTGGGCGAACTCCGCCCGTCCGCCGATCATCGGACCATAGAAGTAGTTCCGCGTCTTCACGTCGACGATCCCGACCTGCGGCGGCCGAAACCCCTGGTTCGTGAACACGCCCATCTGCTTCATGTGCTCTTCCAGATGGAGCACCCGCAGGCCATAGGCCGGCTTGAGGTGGAAGCCCTCGTCTTCCGAAGCCGTGTCCACCACGACCCGCGCGTCGAGTCCCCACACGTCGACCTTGTAGCTGTAGATGAACGCCTCGTCCCAGATCTGGATGTTGTTCGACAACTGCCCGTCCAACTGCGTGCTCGTCGCGGAGAGCACCAGGTTCGGGATCGGCCGCGTGTTCGGCAGGAACGTCGCCGCCCCGTCGTCGCTCTTCTGGTTGAACACCAGCCCGCTCAACTCGAAGTCGCCGAACCGCAACGGCTGGACGTAAGTCAAACGCAGCCCCGGCACGTCCTTGAGATTGATGTCTCCCAACGTCGGCACCCGGCCGGTCCCGATCTGGTTCCCGAACAGGTCGAAGATCGGAAACGTGCTTTGGGGGTTCTCGACCGTGGACAGCGGTTCGCCCAGCAGCCGGTCCCCCGGGTTCTCGAACCGCCAGTGCAGGTACTCGGCCCGGATCCGGCTCCCCGTCAGGGGGGGAGTGAACGCGTTGACGAGCATCGCGTCCATGCCCCAGACCCGTTCCAGAATCGAGGGCTGCTGGCACTCCGGGCATGGGCAGCCTTCGGGGTGCGCGGGGCCGGCGCCGAGACGACCGTTCGGCCCCGGATACGAATCAGGAGTGTCCGCCGCGAAGGCGTGGGCCGCCGGGTATCCACCCGCCGCCGGTCCCCCGCCGTAGGCGCCGGCCGGGAAGATGCCCGGGCCACCCGCGCCCGGTGGGAACGCCCCGAATTGCGGGTCGCCCCAGCCGCCGGACGGACCGAACGGGGGCGCGTCCCCGAAACTCTGCGCTCGCGCCTCGGCCGCACACCACACGCAGCACGCCGCCAGCACGGCTACCGAAATTCGCACGCCCATTGCCTGTGTCCCTGGTTGGTCGCAGTCGGGGGTGGTCGAAGGCTCCGGATCTCGCCGGATCGGTCCATACGCAGAGACCGGAAGTGTGTCGATGGTATCGGTCGTACCGGTTGTAGGACTTCGGCCAAAGCGGTCCGCGGGCGGCAAAATGGAGCGATTCTACCGGTTCTGCCGGCCGCCGCCCCGCGCGCCGCGCGAGAATGGGAGAACTGGGACGGGCCGCGGAGGCGAGCGGCGAACCGCCTCCGGAAACGGAGACGCGGGGCGGCGTGAAGCTGCCGTCGAATGTCTCCTACGAGCACCGGATGACGAGGTAGCGGCCTTCCTGGCTGGCGATGTGGATGTTTCCTTCGGCGAGCACCGGCGAGGCGGCGTACTTCCCGCCGAGCCGCTCACGCCAGGCGAGTTCACCGGTGCGGGCGCTTACTTCTTCTTGAGATCCTTCCGTCCGGGTGTGGGCGATTTTTCGAGCGGGATGTCGATTTCCTGCGATCCCTTCTCCACGGTCGCCCACAGGGACTGGGCCACAGCCTCATCGCCGGAGCTGTAGGCCGCCGGAAGGCCTTTTTCCTGCGCGTTCTTGATCCGGACGCCGTGCTTGCCGATCAGCGCGCCTTTCCGTTCGGACGTCGTCGCGATCCACTGCGTGCGGACGGCTCGCCACGGAGACCGGCGATTCCTTCGCACGCTCCGACCATTCCGCCGCGGCGTCTACG
>JBBDNU010000106.1:0-15267 GCA_040877365.1 Planctomycetales bacterium | reverse complement strand
CACGGAGACCGGCGATTCCTTCGCACGCTCCGACCATTCCGCCGCGGCGTCTACGATCGTAGCACAGGTTGTAGGGGCGGGACTGGTCGACGTCGAGGTCCTTCTCCTTGCCGAGGTCGTGCCAGACGCGCCGTTCGGTGTCGAACAGCCACGTGTCGGTGAACGCGCCCGGCTTGGGGGCGGCCCACTTCGGCTCGGTCTGCGTCCGCGCCCGCGGGTCCTTCTCGCCCCCCCAGCCGGAAAAGAGGACCATGATCCCCTGTTCGCCGTCGCAGGCGAGTCCGGCATGATAGCGGCCGCCGGGGACGCTCTTCGATTTCCCATCGTCCGCCTGGGCCCACTCGTTCGCGGCCACGTCGTAAATCCACGTCCGGCCGTCGACGACCGTGAGGCACGTCTTGGTCTTCGCGTCGTACACGATGGCATGGTCCCCGCCGCGGGGAGTGTTTTGCGCCTTGAGGTCGGTCCACTGTTGCTTCGCCGGCTGGTACAGCCACGTGATGGGGAGCGGGTTGCCTCCGCCGTTGCCGCCGTGCAGAAGCAGCCCCTTCAAGTCCGGGACATATACCATCGCGGCCGCGCCTTCTCCCGGAGGACTCGGGCACGCGAATGGGATTCCACTTCTTCCGCTCCAGGTCGAAGTGCCAGGTGTCGTCCTGCCACTGCCCGTAACCCACGCCATCGTGCTGCACGTAGACCTTTGCGACCGGGTCGATGCCGTTCCCGCGAAACGGGTGTCGCGGCATGGGATGATCGTCGCGATAGATCATCGCCTTGGCCGCTTCGGGCGCGGCGACGGGATACGGACTCGGCTCCGGAATCCAAACGTTCGCGTCGGGATCGCAGAACCACAGGCAGTTCGAATAGATCCGCTGCTCGGTCTCATCGGCGACGAACCACACCAGACGTTTGCTGGTGGGGTCGAAATCGAGACTCGTCCAGCCGCGGGCGTGGAGCTGCCGCGCGCCGTTCACTTTGGCTGGCGGGAGCAGCACCCAGGTGTTGGCGGGGATCTTCGCGAGATCGGGGAGGGGCTGCCCGGGCGGCGGCGGATCGGCGGCGGCAGCGAGGACGATCGACAGGGAGAGCGCGGTCGCGGCGAACATGGCGTTTCCTTTCGGGATGCGAAGCTCTTCTCCGACAGCGCGCGTCAGCCGAGCTGCCAGACGCGGACGAGGCCCGCCATGTCGGCCCCGCACACGCGCGAGTTGTCCGGGGCGACGTCGCACGCGAAGATCTGGTCCTTCGTCTGCCCGCCGCGGGGCGTGCCGAGCGTGGCGACTTCGGCGCCGTCCTCGGGGTCCCAGAACTTGATCGTCGTATCGTTCCCGGCGGAGACGATGAACTTGCCGTCGGGGGTGAAGCCGAGCCGGCTGACCCCCTGCTCGTGCCCCTTCATCTCGCGGAGCTTCTTCCCGGTGCCGGCGTCGAACAGCGCGATCGCGCCGAATTCGACGATCCAACCGCTGCGGCCGACGGCGAGCGTCTTGCCGTCGGGCGAGAAGGCGAGGCCGCGGGACTTCTGCGCCTGCGCCGCTCCCTTCCGCGCGGGAATCTCGGGGCTCAAGTCGTGTGTTACCTCTCCCGACGACAGGTCGCGGATGCGGACCAGCGAATGGTTCCTGGCCGGGTCGTCGCGGCTGGGGACGAAGCCGTTGAACTCGCTCGCCGCCATCAGCGCGGCGTCGGGCGAGCGGGCGATGTCCTGCGCGCCGGCGGGAAGTTGCAGCCGCCGCAATTCCTTGCCGTCCGGCAGCGACCACAAGATGACCAGCCCGCAGTCGTCGGCGGTGAGCAGCCGCGTGCGGTCGGCGTTCAGCGACAGCGCGCGAATCCACTCCGTGTGGCCCTCGAGGACGAGCGACTCGGCGAGCACGGGGACTTCGACCGGCTCCGGCTCGGAATCGGTGCGGTTCCGCTTAGCGAAGAGCTTCACCTTCTCCGTGCCGGACGTGGAAGCGTTCCAGTCCCAGATGCGGACGGAGTGGTCGTAGCTCGTCGAGATCAACCAGCGGGCATCGGCGGCCAGCGCGAGCGCCGACACGACATTCGTGTGCCCCTTCAGCAGCCGGACCGGAAGCAGCGGCTGCGGCGCCTCCCCTTTCGCCAGCGGCTGGTCGGGAGCGGCGGAAGCGGGCGTTTCCTGCGGGAGGTCCCACACGAGAATCAGCCCGTCCTGATTGCCGGCGGCGAGCCGGGTGGGGGCGCCGAGAAACGTGCAGGCGGTGACCCAGCCGGCCTGCCATTCGACGTCCCACGCGGGGCGGGCCTTGGTGGGATCGAGAGGTTGGGTCATTGTTGGGTACTTCCAAGTTCGCGACGGCGCGTCATGCCCGCGCAGGCGGGCATCCAGCGGCGGCGCGGACGACGGGCTGGATTCCCGCCCCCGCCGTCGCTGGGGGCAGGCACTGCGCGGGAATGACGGAGCCGCGTTCTTGGAACTACTGTCATTCGAATTCCACTCCGTGACTTGAAGTCTCCTCTCCCCAGGCTTTGCGGGGGAGAGGGTCAGGGTGAGGGGGGCACACCGTCGCCACTCACGACAGCACCTCGTGGACGACGCGGGAGGCGTCCGGGGCGAGCTTGATCGGGCGGATGCCGACGTAGTGCTCGGTCGCGGGATCGATGCCGAGGGCCGTGTAGACGGTGGCGAAGAAGTCCCCTTCGGTGACTTCGCCGTCGACGACCGTCGCGCCGTGCTCGTCCGATTTGCCGTAGACCACGCGGCATCGAGGGTGGGAAGGAGCGCCTTGTGCCCCTCGAAGTTGTTCTGGTGCGTGTCGTAATTCTGCTGCTCGACCTCGACGAACGGGACGCCCGCCTCGATCAGCCGCCGCGCGAGCAGGCAGTTGCGGCCGAAGAAACTGTCGCCGTAGAGTTCCTTGTTCTGCTGGCAGTCGGCTTCGTAGTCGAAGGCGGACTTGGCCCCCATGATCCGCCAGACCCGCTCGCGGGCGGAGTGGAATTTCTGGAGCCCCTCCGCCCGGTGCTCGGCATGGAAGCCCTGTTGAAACTCGCGGAACAACTCGCGCCGCCGGCCATCCACAGCAGGATGACCTGCTTGCGGTCGCGACGGGCCTCGGCGGCGATGGTCTGCGAGCCGAACAGCCCGCCCCAGTTCGCCGCGACCGCCCCGCCCGCGGTGAGGAGCGTGCCTTTGAGGAATCCGCGCCGCGATACGTGCTCGCCGGGCTTGCAGAGTCGGTGCATGTCAGGTGTCGGGTGTTGGGGTGTCAGCTGTCAGCTGTCAGCTGTCAGCTGTCAGCTATCAGCTGTCAGCTGTCAGCTATCATGAATCGGTCGCTGAAAGCTGATCGCTGAAAGCTGACCGCTCTTCTCAATGATTGAACCGGAACTCGCCGGAGGTGATCAGCACCCACAGCGCCTCCTCGGCCGTCTCCCGCTGCTTGGGGGACGACGCGAGGTGCTTCGCGAACAACTCCGCCTCGGAGGGCTTCGGCCGCCGCGACACGGTCGCGAGAAACAGGTGCTCGACCCGCTCCGCCGCGGGGACCTGCTCGTCGGCGAGCTGGTCGAGCAGCCCCTCCTTGGTGTACGTGTAGACGCGGCGGAAGTATTCGTCGTTGTTCAAGAGCAACTGGCCGAGCATGTTGCTCTGGTACGTGCCGGCGCCGTCGAGGGGCTGGCCGAAGTTGTTCCGCATGTTGTGGAACAGCGAGGCGTCGAACGCCGCCATCGGGTCTTTTCCCGCCTTGCGCTGGGCCGCGTCCCAGCCGGTGGCGATCGAGATCGACCGCATCCACTGCTCGAAACTCAGCGGGCGAAGAACCCCGCCATCCCGTAGAAATCGAGCTGCGTGAAGTCGTCGTAGGGGTGATCGTGGCAGCGGGCGCACTGGAGCTGCATGCCGAGGAACGTGCTGGTGACGCTCATCGCGGCGTCTTCCGGGGCGCCGATGAACTGGAGCAGGTACATCGGCGTCCCCTGCTCGACCGTGTTCCCCTCCGCCTTCAACAGCGTCTTCACCCATTGGTCGTAGGGACGTTTTCGGCGAACTGCCGGCGGAGCCATTCCTGGAACGTCGGCCGCGTGTACGTGCCATAGCCGCGGGGATTGCGCGAGAACAGCAGCAGGTCCCACACGTCGCGCTGCTGCTCGGCGTAGCGGGGGTCGTCGAGCAGCCTGTCGATCAGCTTGCCGCGCTTGTCGGGACTCGCGTCGTCGAGGAAGGCCCGCGCCTCGTCCGCGGTGGGGATCGTGCCGACGAGATCGAGATGCACCCGCCGCAGGAACGCCCCGTCGTCCGCGAGGGGGGCGGGGGCGATGCTCTTCTCTTTCCATTTCGCCTCGACGATCGCATCGATCGTCTCCCGCAACGGCGTCGCCGCAGAGGCCGCGGTCGAGCACGCCGCGACGAGCACCAGCGCGAACGGCAGGGCCGCGAAACGTCCAGACATTTGCGCTCCTGGAAAGCTCACGATGGGGGATAGCGCCGGGGCCGCGAAGTACGATCGTCGCATCATATCGGCCGTCGTGGATGCGTCGCAAGTGTCATCTGCACTGCAAACCTTAAACTACGGGGCTTCGTCCGCGCATCCGTGGTCAAGAATTGTTTTGGTTCCGGCTCCGTCGGGCTGGACCCATCCGTGCCCATCGGTGGTGAATCGTCTTTCGTTGTGGTCGCTTGGGTCGAACTACTCCCGGAGTTCGACCGCGGCAGCCGATTCGGAACAGCAGCACGGAGTGGATGAGTTGCGATTCCTCGAGCCTTCATCCCGCAGTTCGGCACGGCAGCGCGAAAATCCCGAGAACTCCGCTCCGACGGCGCGCCCTTCGTTCATTTCATGGCGTCTCCGTGGTTTCTCGACATCGTACTACTTCGACGAATGCGGGAAGTCGGCTGGACACGCCCGGCCGATTGGACTATCAACCCCGCCTCTCATTTCTCTCGAAACCGCTCCCGAATTCGATTGTCCCGATCGAGAAAGGCGGAGGCAGGGATGCCACCGGCCGATTCTCCCGGTCTGCGCGGGCTTCTCGCGCGCAGTCGCGGGCTGATCTTCCCACTGCTGATCCTGGCGTCGGTGCTGGTCATCATCGCGCCGCTGCCCCCGCTGTTGTTGGACCTGCTGCTGGCGGGCAACGTCACGGTGGCGGTGGTGATTTTGTTGACGACGATCTACGTCCGCCGGCCGCTCGAGTTCAGCGTGTTCCCCGCCATCCTGCTGGGAACGACGCTCGCCCGACTGGTGCTGAACGTCGCCTCGACCCGGCTGATCCTCAGCCGCGGCGGGACCGACGGCACGGGCGCGGCGGGCGGGGTGATCGAGGCCTTCGGGCAGTTCGTGGCGGAGGGGAACCTCGTCATCGGGCTGATCATCTTCGCGATCCTCGTCGTGATCCAGTTCCTGGTGATCACCAAGGGGGCGACGCGGATCAGCGAAGTCGCCGCCCGCTTCGCGCTGGACGGCATGCCGGGCAAGCAGATGGCGATCGACGCCGACATGAACGCCGGCCTGATCACGCAGGAGCAGGCCAAGACCCGCCGCGAGGAAATCACGCAACAGGCCGACTTCTACGGGGCGATGGACGGGGCCAGCAAGTTCGTCCGCGGCGACTCGATCGCCAGCATCGTGATCACGCTGATCAACATCGCCGGCGGTCTGTACATCGGGATGGTCGAGAACGGCATGGACTTCCGCCGGGCCGCCGAAGTCTTCACCACGCTCACGATCGGCGACGGCCTCGTGACGCAGGTCCCGGCGTTCCTGATCTCGCTCGCCGCCGGCTTGATCGTCACCCGCACGTCGTCCGACAGCAACCTCCCCCGCGACGTGGTGGGGCAGCTCTTCCGGCACTCCGAGGCGCTGCTGCTCGCCTCGGCGTTCCTCGTGGCGCTCTCGGCGACCGGACTGCCGACGCTCCCGATGCTGCTTCTGGCGGGCGGCTGCGCCGTGATCGGCGTCAGCCTGCGGAAGAACAAGCGCCGGGCCGATGCGGTGCAGAGGGAGCGCGAGGCGGCCCAGGCCCAGCAGCCCAAGCCCGATCCCAAGCCCGAGGACAACCTGCACGTCGATCCGCTTGAGCTCGAGCTCGGCGTGGGGCTGATCCGCCTCGCCGACCCCGCCTCCGGCGGCGACCTGCTCGAGCGGGTCACCCGCGTGCGGCACAAGATCGCCCAGGAGCTGGGGCTGATCCTGCCCAAGGTCCGCATCCGCGACAACATCCGCCTCGACCAGCGGCAGTACCAGATCAAGATCCGCGACGTCGCCATCGCCTGGGGGGAAGTCTATACCGACGGCCTGCTCGCGATCGACACCGGCGCGACCTCGGGCGAAGTGCCCGGCATCGCCACCGTCGAGCCCGCCTTCGGGCGGCCCGCGCGGTGGATCGAAGCGGGACAGCGCGAGCGGGCCGAGATGTTGGGTTACAACGTCGTCGAGCCTTCCGCCGTGGTCATCACGCATCTGACCGAGGTCGTCCGCGAGCACGCCGACGAGCTGCTCACCCGCCAGCAGGTCCACGAGCTGCTCGACCACTTGAAGAAGACGTCGCCGCGCGTCGTCGAGGAGCTGGTCCCCGACGTGCTCCGCATGGCGCAGGTCCACCAAGTGCTGTCGAACCTGTTGCGGGAGCGGATCCCGATCCGCGACCTCGAGACGATCCTCGAGACGCTCGGCGACTACGCCGACCGCACGAAAGACCTGGGGATCCTCACGGAATACGTCCGGCACGGCCTGGCCCGGACGATCTGCCGCACGTACCGCGACCGCGACCGCGTGCTGCGCGCGATCACGCTCGACCCCGCCTTGGAAGACATTCTCGCGGCGGGGTTCGATTACGGCGAGCGGGGGCTCGTCATCAAGCTCTCGCCGCAGACCGCCGAGACCGTGACCCGCGAGCTCGCGGAGGCGCTCGGGCCGCTCGTGGCGGAGGGGCATCCGCCGATCGTGCTGTGCGGCCCGCAGGTGCGGGCCGGGCTGCGGCAGATCACGGCGGCGGCGCTGCCGAAGCTCGCGGTCATCAGCCTGAACGAGATCACGCGGGACACCGACGTGGAGTCGCTCGGCCAGGTGGACGCGGCAGCGTTGCGCGGCCATGCGGCGAGTGTGGCGTGACCAATGACCCAATGACCAATGACCCAATGACCAATGACCAATGACCAATGACCAATGACGGTAGTTCCAAGAACGCGGCTCCGTCATTCCCGCGCAGGCGGTAATGACGGCATCGCCACTCACGAAATAGCGCAATATCAAAACGCGCCAGCGAGGGAGAACCGCCAGAACGGCTGGCCATTCCCCATGTATCTCCCGTGAAGTCGATTCTCCCTTGCTTGCGCTGCGAGCTACGAACGTGAATTCAGATTCCCACTGAAAGCTGAAAGCTGACCGCTGATCGCTGACAGCTCCGGAAAGGACCGACCGAGATGAGTGATATCCGCACGTTTCGCGCCCGCAACATGCAGGAGGCGCTGGACCGGGTCCGCAAGGAGCTCGGGTCGGACGCGGTGATTCTGCACACGAAGCAGATCACGCAGCGCCGCCTGCTGCCGTGGCGCAAGCCGAAGCAGCAGGTCGAAATCACCGCCGGTCTCGGGGTGAACCTGGGGCAGCGTCCGCCGGGCCGGAAGCCCGCGAAGCCGCCCGTCGCGCCGCCGCCGCCCGGCCCCGACCAAGGCTCGCCGGGCGATTCGCTGGCGGCCCGGCTCGCCCGCGCGCTCGACTCGGGCGATACGCTCACGCTCGGCGCCGCCGCGAGGGCCGCGGCGCGCGCGACGGCGCCGCCGCCGGCCGCGCGTGCGTTGCCGGCGCCGGCGCCGGCCATTCGCGCGGAGTCCGCACCCGCTTCCGTCCCGGCATTGAACGGCGAATTCACCGAAAAGCTCGACGCGATCCACAAGATGCTCGAGAACCTGGGCCGCACGAGCCACGTCCGCGGCGCACAGGAACTGCCCGGCGAGTTGTTCGAACTGTACGCCGAGCTGATCGACGCGGAGGTCGAGGACGACCTGGCGCGGGATCTCGTGTTCCAGCTGCGGAAGCGCGCGGCGCCCGAGCAGCTTCGCGACCCGGAGGCGGCGCGCGGCGTCCTCGCCGCGATGGTCGAGTCCGAGATCTCTTGCGCCGAAGCGATCCGCCCGGTGCGCGGCCGCCGCAAGGTCGTGGCGCTCGTCGGTCCCACCGGCGTGGGCAAGACGACGACGATCGCCAAACTCGCCGCGAATTTCCGACTGCGGGACAACGTGCGGATGGGACTGGTCACGGTCGACACGTATCGGGTGGCGGCGGTCGAGCAGCTCCGCACCTACGCCGAGATCATCGACCTGCCGATGAAGGTCGTCACCAGCCCCCCCGAGATGCGGCGGGCGCTGGACGAGCTGAGCGGGCTGGACCTCGTGCTGATCGACACCGCCGGCCGCAGCCCCCGCGACGAGCTGCAGATCAAGGAGCTCCGCAGTCTATTGTCCGAGGCGGACGTGGACGACGTGCACCTCGTGCTGAGTCTCACTTCGAGTCTCAAAAGCCTGCAGGCGACCGCCGAGAAGTTCGCCCCGGTCGGCACGACGTCGCTGATCTTCACCAAGCTCGATGAAGCGGCCGGCATGGGGAGCGCCCTGTCGCTGTGCCGCAGCCTGGGTCTCCCGATCAGCTACATCACGACCGGGCAGGACGTGCCGGACGACATCGAGCCGGCCAACCCCGCGCGGATCGCCCGGCTCGTGCTGGGCCGCGAGCAGATCGCGGCGTGATGCCCAAGATCCTGCCCCCCAAGAGGGCCGGGACCGACTGTGAACTCTCACCCCACTCTCAACCCTCAACCCTCAACCATGTCCGACCAAGCCAATATCCTTCGCGGACTGATGGAACGGCGGCAGTTCGAGTCCGCCGGGGCTGCCGCCGCCTCGCCCGGGGCGGCCTGCACGATCGCCGTCACGAGCGGCAAGGGGGGCGTCGGCAAGAGCAATGTGGCCTTGAACGTCGGTCTGGCGCTGGCCGAGGAGGGCGCGCGAGTCTGCCTGCTCGACGCCAATCTCGGTCTCGGTAACATCGACCTGTTGTGCGGGCTGAACGGGTACTGGAACCTCGCGCACGTGGTGACCGGCGCGCGGCGGCTGAAGGACGTCGTGCTCGACGGGCCGTCCGGTCTGCACGTCGTGCCCGGCGCGAGCGGCCTCGTCGATCTCGCCGACTGCTCCCAAGCGGCGCAGGACGAGATCTTCCGCCAGCTCGAAGAGCTCGAGCGGACGCACGACTTCATCATCCTCGACACCGGGACCGGCATTCATCAGTCGATCCGCCGCTTCCTCGCGGCGGCGGACGTCGTGCTGGTCGTGACCGCCCCGGAGCCGACCGCCATCGCCGACGCCTACGCGACGGTCAAATCGCTGGCCGGGGCCGACGAATCGCTGCGGCTCCAGATACTCGTCAACCAGGCCGAGTCCGCCCAACAAGCGCGGGCCATCCTCGACCGGTTCAAGCAGACCGCCCGCACGTTTCTGCGGCGGGACGTCGAATCGGCCGGTTTCATCCCGTTCGATCCCCACGTCCCCGCCGCGGTCCGCGCGCGGCGGCCGCTGCTCCACGAGCATCCGGAGTGCCCGGCGGCGACGGCGATCCGGCAACTGGCCCGCCGCCTGAAGAGCATCGCCGCGAGCGTTCCCGCCCGTCCTCCCTTCTTCGCCCGACTCGCGCGGCGTGCGTCCCGCAAAGCCGCCTGATCCCGCGAACTGCGCAACTTCCGTCGAGTTTTCCGTTCGTAGCGATTGTAGGAGAAAAACTGCTTTCAACGGCCGCGGATGCCGATGATTGACCGGCGGAACGCATTTTCCCGGGCCGGGTCCGCATCGTCGCGGTCCGGCCGGGAACGTTCGAAACCCGTCGGGGCATGACGCCGTGGCCGCACGATTCGCAAGCCGATTGGCGCTGATCGCGTTCGCTGCGGCGACGATCCGCGGGCTGCTCGAGGGTGCGGACTTCCAGGGAACGTTGACCACGGGGCTTGCCGCCGTGGCCGTGTTCTACGGTCTGGGTCTCGTCCTCGGCGACCTGTCGCGAAAGCTCGTCGAGGAACACGCCCAGGCCGAGTTCGCCCGGAGCGCGGAGCGCCGCGGCGAACGACGCCACGACCGGACGCCGCCCGAGCCGGCTTGACGCTCATCCATTCCACCGAGAGGTCCCGAATGACTGCCAAGGTCACGGACGACATCACGACGCTGTGGCTCGCCTACAAGAAGAGCCCCGACAGCCGGGAACTCCGCAACGCGCTGATGGAGCGGTATCTGCCGCTCGTGCGGTACAACGCCGAGCGGGTGTGGTCCAAGCTCCCCGAGGGGGTGGACATCAACGACCTGATCTCGGCCGGCGTGTTCGGACTGATGGACGCGCTCCGCGCCTTCGACCTGACGCGGGGGGTGAAGTTCGAGACCTTCTGCGTCCCCCGCATCCGGGGCGCGATGCTCGACGAGCTCCGCACGATGGACTGGGTGCCGCGGCTCGTCCGCAGCAAGGCCAGCAAGCTCGAGGCGGCCCGCAAGCAGGTCGAGGCCCAGATGGGCCGCCCGCCGTCCGACGTCGAGATGGCCAAGCACCTCAAGATGCCACTCGACGAGTACGAGAGGCTCAAGAGCGAGGCCTCGGCGGTCAATCTCGTCAGCCTCAACAAGAAATGGTACGAGACCGACAGCTACAAGGACGTCCGCGAGGTCGACATCCTCGAAGACGCCAAGGGGGAGGACCCCACCAAGGGAATCCAGAAGCGCGACCTGATGAAGCTCGTCACCCGCGGACTCAACCGCAATGAGCGGCTGATCATCATCCTCTACTACTATGAGGAGCTGACGATGAAGGAGATCGGCAACACGCTGGGGCTTTCCGAGTCCCGCGTGAGCCAGATGCACTCCAGCATCGTCGCCCGGCTCAAGGACCAGTTGCACCAACGGCGGCCGGAGTTCGGGTGACGAATTCATGAGCCGCGGGGTTTATCCCCGCGGTGGTCACCGGTCCGCAGTCGAGAAGCGGCTTGGAACGGGATCGGGCGTCTGGGAAACTCTTCGCATGAGCGACGACTCGGCAATGGCGGAGGCCGGTAGAACACCGAGGGGATAAACCCCTCGGCTCACGGATCGAACGAACCATGTTCGTGATTCGCCATTCGCCGCTCCTCCTCCTCGCCCTCACCGGCTGCGCTTCGCTCGGCGTGCCTTCGCCGCTGGCGTCGCTGGAGCACGGGCTGCTCTACCAGCCGGCGCCCGTGACGCTGCAAGATCTCCACGCCACCCGGGCACTGCGGACGCTCGAGTTCGAGGAAGCCGCGTTCACCGCGGAGGACGGCACGCGGCTCTCCGGCCTGTTCGCTCCCCATGAGCATCCGCGGGCCGTCGCCCTGTTCGCCCACGGCAATGCGGGAAACGTGTTCACGTGGGCGGAAACGGCACGCGAGCTCCGCGACCGCCACGGATTGTCGGTGCTGCTGTTCGACTACCGCGGCTATGGGCACAGCGAAGGCACGCCGTCGGAACACGGATTGATTCAGGACGCGCGCGCCGCCCGGAAATGGCTCGCCGCGCGGACCGGCGTGGCGGAGACCGACATCGTGCTCATCGGCCGGTCGCTGGGAGGCGCGGTCGTCGTGCAGCTCGCCGCGGACGATGGGGCACGGGGCCTGGTGCTCCAAAGCACGTTCACTTCCGCGCCGGACGTGGGGAACGTCCACGCCTCGTGGCTATTGCCCCGGCTCACGATGCAGAACCGGTTCGAATCGTTGAAGCGGATCGGCGACTATCGTGGTCCCCTGCTCGTCAGCCACGGCGACGCGGACGAAGTCATCCCCTACGAGCACGGCCGAATGCTGTGCGAGGCGGCCCCTGGGCCGAAGCGGTTCGTCACGATCCCCGGCGGCCGGCACAACGACCTGCTCGGCGCGGACTACCCGCGGGCGCTCGATGAATTCATCGACTCGCTGCCGCCGACGGCGCGTGCCGAACGATCGCCGGAATAGGACGGATTGCCAATCGGTTGGTGGGGCAGACATTCTTGTCTGCCCGGTTGTCCAATCCAGATCGCGAACCAGCGGCAGGCTGGAAAGCCTGCCCCACGATGGCGGACGGATCGGCGATCCGTCCTACGGGACGGTGGTGGGGAGCAGTTGGGGCGGCACGCTCGACGGCGGGACCGGGCGCGGATCCGCGACCTCGGCGTCGCCGTCGCCGAACAGCGGGGCCGACCACGGATCGGCCGGTTTCGCCGCCACGCGCTCCAACGCGCGGGGCCGCTGCGCCGGCGCGTTCGCGCCGAAATCGGCGGGCGGCAGCGGTCCCGACCTGAAGGGGTCGAGGATCGCCACCGGCTGCCGGGGCCGATCGAGATCGACGATCTCCACGAACACCGGGCTTTCCAGCGAAACCGGATTGTGAGAGAGGGAGGCCGTCGGCTCCGCGGAAGCCGGCTGCACGAACACGTTTCGCCACGCCGGTCCCGCGACGGGCAGCGCCCGCGGCGGCGTTCGATGGTCGCGTGGGCGAGCGATCGCCGGGGGGTGCGCGTCGGCGATGCGCGCCGGCCCGGAATGTTCGCCCTCCGGGCGGCCGCCGCTCACGCTCTGCACAGGATCCGTCATCGCCGCCGCCGTCAGGGCCAGCGAGCAGAAGAGTGCGCGGATGGAACGCTTCATGCCTCGGCCCCCTCGCATCCGGCAGGACGATTTCGACGCCTCCGATCGGCACGACCGTCGGAACGTCGCGATGCGTCGCCGGGGTGAAAATCGTCCGCTTCGCGCCATCCGGGACAGGGGAACCGGCACGAAGCGCGCCCGCGGACCGAGGCGCGTCCGATTGTTCACGGAGCGCGCGTCGAACCGTCCGTGCGGAAGGATCCCGAGGAAACCATTATGTGGAACGCGCCGCTCGCGAGGGGCCATATCGGCCGAAGGCGCGCGTCGTAGCGGTCATACCGTTCCGCCGGGGGACGGAGAGGATGGTGCGCGGGGAAACGTCGAATGTCGAAGCTCGAATGATGAAGTGAAGGCCAATGTCCAAATCCCAATGTCCAATGAAACGCGCGGGAAAGTCCGCCGTCATTGGTCACTGGTCATTGGGACTTGGTCATCGGGATTTCACGCGGTACGGACTTTCGGCTCGCGGTTCGTCCTTCATTCCTCCAGCACCTCCGTCTCCTTCGTCTCCGCCAGCTTGTTGACCTTGCCTTCGTACTTCTTGGTCAGGTCCTGGATCTGCTCCTTGGTGGCGTTCTTTTCGTCCTCGCTGAGGACTTTCTCCTTCTCCGCCTGGTCGGCGTGCTTGTTCGCGTCGCGGCGGATGTTGCGGATCGCGACGCGGGCCTCCTCGGCCAGCTCCTTCAACCGCCCCACGAGCTGCTTGCGGCGCTCGGTCGACAGGGGCGGGATGTTGAGCCGGATCAGGCGGCCGTCGTTGTTCGGCGACAGCCCCACGTCGCTGGCCTGGATCGCCTTGGAGATGGCCCCGACCGTCGTGGCGTCGAAGGGGCGGATCACGATCTGTTGCGGCTCGGGCACGCTCACGTTCGCGATCTGCTTGATCGGCGTCGGCGAGCCGTAGTAGTCCACGCGGATCGAGTCCACGAGCCCCGGCGTCGCGCGGCCGGTGCGGAGCCCCTGCAGTTGCCCGTGGAACACCTCGACCGCTTTCTCCATCCGTTCTTCGGCGTCGAGCAGAATTTCGTCCTGGTCCATGGCACATCGTCCCGTTGGCGGATGCCGGAGTCGAATCGCGGCGGCCGGCGAACGCCGCCCCGCCTGCCAGATTATCCGATCGGCGGCGGCTTGCAAAGCGGCCTGAATCGCCCCGGAACGACAGGTAGCTGAATTCGCAAGAATTCAGAGGATCGGGCTGAATTCTTGCGAATTCAGCTACGGCATTCTTCGCTGGACGCTTCCGCGAGCCGCTGGAGCGTCGCGTCGTCCACGACCGATCCTTTCGGCAGCGCTTTGATCGCCTCCAGCACCGCCAGCACCTCGTCGTCGGAAAGCTCCACGCCCAGTTCGTGCAGGCGGTGGGCGACGGCGCGGCGACCGCTGTGGCGGCCGAGAACGAGCTTGACTCCTTGCGCGCCGACCCGCTCCGGGCGGTAGGGAAGATAGGTGTCCGGGTTCTTCAGCAGCCCGTCCTGGTGGATCCCCGCTTCCGTGGCGAAGATGTTCGCCCCCGCCACCGGCTTGTTGAGCGGGACCGGGATGCCGGTCAGTTCCGAGACGAGCCGGCATAGCGGGGCGAGCTTCGTCGTGTCGAGCTTGATCGTCCGGCGGTACTGGTCCGGGTGCAGGGCGAGCGCGATGGCGACTTCTTCGAGCGACGCGTTCCCGGCCCGCTCCCCCAGCCCGTTCACCGTGCACTGCACCACGTTCGCCCCTTCCTGCACGCAGGCGAGCGTGTTGGCGACGGCGCAGCCGAGGTCGTTGTGGAAGTGCACCGCGAGCAGCGCCTTCTGGATGTTCGGGACGCCGTCCTGGATGCGGCGGATGAAGTCGCGGGCCTTCTCCGGCGTGAGGATCCCGACCGTGTCGGGGAAGCCGATCGTCGTCGCCCCCGCGTCGATCGCCGCGCGGTAGCAGCGGCAGAGGAAGTCGATCTCGGTGCGGCTGGCGTCCTCGGGGCTGAAGGCGACGATCGCGAACTTCTCCGAGGCGTAGCCGACCGTGTCGACGATCAGATCGAGGATTTCGCTCTCGGACTTCTGCAGCTTGAACTGACGGTGCAGGGGGCTCGTGCCGCAGAACAGGCTCACGCCCCGCTTGTGGATCGGGTTGCCGTCGAGCGCGTCGCGGGCGGCGTCGATGTCCCCCTTGACGGTGCGGCACAGCGCCGTGAGGACCGGCTTCTTGACGACGCCGACCATGCGGCGGATCGCCTCGACGTCGGCTGCGCTCGAAGCGGGGAAGCCGGCGTCGAGCGAATGGACCCCGGCGGCTTCCAGCGCCAGCGCGATGCGGAGCTTGTCGTCCGGCTCGAGGGTCGCCCCCGGCATCTGCTCGCCGTCGCGGAGGGTCGTGTCGCTGAACAGCACGGCCCCGGAGCGGCGGTGATGGGCGATGATCGCCCGCTTCACCGCCTCGCCGATCGAGTCGCCGAGTCGCTTGAGGACGCCCATGGTTGGTAGCAGTCAGCAGTCAGCGGTCAGCGCGGTCGACAGTGTGCGGCACTCGGTACTTTGATTTAGTACACAGTACAAAGTACACAACAGTACCAAGCACGCAGTGGGCAAACTCCCGCGAACTCCCTCAACCCTCAACCCTCAACCCTCAACCCTCAACCCTCAACCCTCAACCCTC
>JBBDNU010000105.1:0-23565 GCA_040877365.1 Planctomycetales bacterium | reverse complement strand
CCCCCCCCCCCCCCCCCCCCCCCCCCCCCCCCCCCCCCCCCCCCCCCCCCGCCACGCTGGAGAGATCCGGTGCGGCTGATGCGCGCCGACCACCGCCCGTTCCAGCGTGAGCGCCGCGAGCCGCCCGGGGTGCGGCTCGGGAAGCGTGCGGAGCGCCCGCACGCTCGGCGTTCCGGCTTCCGAGCGCGCCAGCTCGATCGCCGGCTCCGAGAGATCTTCGCGATAGAACCGCGCGCTGGGGAAGATGTCGGCCGGATACGTGAAGTTCTCCAGCATCGCCAGCGCGATGCAGTGGCCCGCCCCCACGGCGCTTTCCAGCATCCCGCCGACCCAGCACGGCACGCCCGCGGCCCGGCAGGCGTCGTGAATCGCGACCGCGTTCGTCAGGCCCCCCACGCGCCCCGGCTTCACGTTGACGTACCGGCAACTCCCCAGGGCGAGCGCCTGCTCGGCCCGCCGCAGGTGGGTGACGCTCTCATCCAGGCAGATCGGCGTGTCGATCGCCCTCGCCAGCTCCGCATGATCGAGCAAGTCGTCGTGCGCGAGGGGCTGCTCGATCATCGCGAGATCGAACTCGTCCACCTGCCGGAACAGCGGCAGATCGGCCAGCGAATAGCCGCTGTTGCAGTCGATGTGGAAGGTCGTCAGCGGAAACTCGCGGCGGACGGCGCGGAGCATCGGCACGTCCCAGCCGGGGCGGAACTTGAGCTTGATCCGCGGGAAGCCGGCCGCGACCGCCTCGCCCACGAGCGGCAGGAGATCGTCGACGCGGTCCATCACGCCGAAATCGGCCCCGACCGGAACTTCCTCGCGCGTCGCCCCGAGCAGTTCGTGGAGCGGCCGGTTGGCGAGCCGCGCCGCGACGCTCCAGGCGGCGGTGTCGAGGGCGGCCTTGGCGAAGGGATTGCCCTTGAAGATCGCGAGCCGCGACTGCACGTCGGCCGGATGCTCCAGCGTCGCGCCGACCAGGGCCGGGGCGAGCCAGTCGCGGGCGACGGCGAACGCGCCGCCGGCCCATTCGGGACTGTAGCAGGGGGCGGCGAACGGCGCCGCCTCTCCCCAGCCGTCGATGGAGCCGCTCGACATCCGGCACAGCACGGAGTGCACGGCCGCGTCTTCACCGTAGGCCGTCCGCCACGGGGCGATGAGCGGCATCGCGACGTGAAACAACTCGATGCGGTCGATGCGGAAGGCAGGCATGGGCGATATTGTAGAGTCGCGAGGCGGCGCGGCGGAATGCCCAGCTCGACAATGAGCCGAGGGGTTTATCCCCTCGGTGCTCTTCCGGCGATCCTGACCAGTGACGCGAGATTCGTTTGAAGCCGCGCGTGTTCCCACCGAGGGGATAAACCCCTCGGCTCATCATGTCCTTCGCGGCTTCGTGTGATCCTTCGGTTGCGGCTTCGCCGCGCTGGAATCTTCGCGTGCTTCTGTTCGAATTGACGCGAAGACTCGACATGAACAGAGGTCGCGAAGATCGCGAAGTGCGCCGCGCGGCAACGGCCCGCTTGTCCGCTACGACGGGATTCAGCAGGACGACCCACTCCGATGCACGACGCCCTCCTTTCGGTCGAACCGTATCTGCACGGCGTGCGGATCGATTCGTTCCTGGTGAAGCACTTTCGCAACTACACGCCGTTCCGCATGCAGCGGATCGTCCGCGCGGGGGCGGTGACGATCGACGCCGCTCCCGCCGTTCCCGCCGATCGCGTGTTCAACGGGCAGCGCGTCGGCGTGCGGCTGATCGAGCCTCCCGACAAGCTGCTCGCTTCCGAGCCCCTGCCCCTCTCGGTCCTGTACGAAGACGAATGGCTGCTGGTCGTGGACAAGCCGGCCGGGTGGCCGTGCCATCCAGTCGGCGAAACGCACACCGGCACGCTGGCGAACGCGGTGCAGCATCACCTCGACGCGCAGTCCCCCTTGCCGGGGCTGTTGCGGCCGGGGATCGTCCACCGGCTCGACCGGCAGACGAGCGGGACGATCGCCGTGGCGAAGGAGCACCTCGCGCACCGGCGGCTGTCGATCGCCTTCCAGGAGGGGCGGGTCGAGAAGACGTACCTCGCGCTCGTCGAAGGGACGCTCGCGGAGGAGTCGGGCCTGATCGACCGCCCGATCGGCCGGCACCCCCGCGGCAACACGATCCTGATGTCGGCCGCCCCCGATGCCCGAAACGCGAAGCCGGCCCGCACGCGGTTCCGCCTGCTCGAGCGATTTCCGACCGCGACGCTGGTCGAAGCGATCCCGCTCACCGGCCGGCTGCACCAGATCCGAGTCCACTTCGCAGCGCTCGGCCATCCGATCGTCGGCGACGAGTTTTACGGCCCATTCGACACGATCCGCCCGTCGCGGTTCGACGCGCTGATGAGTGACGGGTTACGAGTGACGAGTGACGAGCGGGAAGTTCCGAGTTCCGAGTTCCAGGTTCCGGGTGAGGCTTCGGACATGACGAATCAGGACGCGCCCGGCCGCCACGCGCTGCACGCCCACCGCCTCGCGTTCGCCCACCCGATCACGGGGGAGCGGATCGCCTGCGAATCACCGCTGCCGTTCGACCCCGGCCCCACCGCCTGAAGGCCGTCGTTACGAACGAGAACCGTGCCCCAGAAACGCAGAAAGCCGGCGAGTTTTCTCGCCGGCTTCCCGAGTTCGGTCGCGTTGTCGCGATTAGTAGGGGCGGACGTTTTCGGCCCGCGGGCCCTTGGGGCCGCGCCCTTCGGTGAAGGAGACCGACTGCCCCTCGTGGAGCTGCTCGTAGGTCGTGCCTTCGACGTTCGACGAGTGGAAGAACAGGTCCTGCCCGTTCCCCAGATCGATGAACCCGAAGCCCTTCTGCGTCAACTTCTTGATCGTGCCCTCAGCCATGCCGTCATTTCCTCAAAAAAAAGCGCTCTACGGCGATGCCTGATCAATTCGGGCTCCTTCACCGCATGGATGCATTGTAGGCCCGCCCGCGGATTTGTTCAAGAGCTTCCGAAGAAAGGGGCTCAGTGCGCGACGCGGGCCCGCTGCGCGCCCCGGCGGCGGAAGCCGCCGATGGTGTGGGGCGCGGCGGCGCCCAGGGCGTGTTCCACGATCCGCCGCGCGGCGCGGGCCTCATCCTCCGCGGGGGGCGGATAGCCGACCACGTCGCCCGCGGCGTAGATGCCGGGGGCCCAGGTCCGCGATTGGTCGTTGCACCACAGCCGGCCGCGCTCGTCCGGGACGATCCCCGCCGCCGGCAGATCGAGATCCCGCGTCGCGCCGATCCGCTCGGTACACCACAGGGCGGCGTCGGCGACGATCCGCCCGCCGTCGTCGAGCGCCACCGACACGCCTCCCCCCGCCAGCCGCGCCGCGCCGATCGCCTCGACCCCCGAGCGCCAGGCGACATTCGGCAGGCAGGCGGGGTGCGGCAGTTCGTCCGCTTCGCCGAAATCTCCTCCCGTTCCGATCTCGGGCCGCGCGTCGACCACCGACACCGCCGCGCCCAGCGCCGCGAGCAGCCGGGCGTGCTCGCGGCCGGTCGTTCCGCCGCCGACGATCGCGACCCGCGGGGGGAGCGCCTCCCAGGCGCGGAGCTCGTCCGCGGTGACGATCTGCGGCGGGGCGAACGGGACGTAGCCCGGTCGGCCGGGGCGCGTGCCGGTGGCGATCAGGATGCGGTCGGCCGCGAGGGTGACGGTCTCGCTCCCGGTCTCGACGACGACGGTCGCCTCGTCGAGGAAGCGGGCGGCCCCGCGGTAGAAGTCGGTCCCCGCCTCGACCAGTCGCCGCTCCCCTTCCTCGCCGTCGGCGCGGGAGATCTCGGCCAGCTCGCGGTGGAGGTCGGCCAGCGTGGGGCGATTCCCGCGCCGCTCTTCGAGCAGCCGCGACACGACCGCCCGCAGGTGCTCGGGGCGGGCCTCGCTCGAGTCGGCCTCCTCGGAGGGGGCGACGAGGGCGACGTGCCGGCGAAGCGCGGCGGCGGCGAGCGCCGCGGCGCGGGCGGCGGGGCCGCTGCCGATGATGAGCAGGTCGTAGGTCATCGCTCGATTCCCGAGTCGTCGCCTGGCGTGTCGATGAGCGGCGCGGGCCTGACGCGGCCCGATTCGCCCTGTTCGATTCATCGGCGGCGCGGGAAGATCGGCAAGACGGAAAGACCCCGCCGATGGCGGGGTCTGCCGAATCCGCGGGAAGTTTGCCGGTTGCGCGGGTTGTGCGATGCGAATACGATCGCACGGTCCCGGAGGTGAGAGAGGCGACACTCTCCCCCCAACCCCCTCCCTGAGAGGGAGGGGGAGCCACGACTCAATCGCGGCTGCTGAGCTTGGCCAGCAGGCGGAGGATTTCGAGATACAGCCAGACGAGCGTGACCATCAAACCGAACGCCCCGTACCACTCCATGTACTTGGGGGCGCCCTGCTCGGCCCCGTGCTCGATGAAGTCGAAATCGAGGACCAGATTGAGCGCCGCGATCACGACCACGAACAGGCTGAAGCCGATGCCGATCAGCCCGTTGCCGTGAATCAACGGGATCGTCGTCCCGAAGAAGGAAAGGACCAGCGAGAGCAGGTACACGAGCATGATCCCGCCGGTCGCGGCGACGACCCCCAGCTTGAAGTTCTCGGTCGCCTTGATGATCCCGCTCTGGTAGGCGATCAACAGCGCGAACAGCGTGCCGAACGTCAGGCAGACCGCCTGCAGGACGATGCCGGGATAGAACATCTGGTTGTACATCGCCGAGATCACGCCCAGGAACAACCCTTCGGCGACGGCGTACAGCGGAGCGGTGACGGGGGCCCACTCCTTCTTGAAGATCGTGACGAGCGCCAGCACGAGGCCGCCGATCAGGCCGCCGATCATCCACGGCATCGCCGCCTGGTGCCCGACGGTCGCGAACTGCATCCACGAGAACGCCGCCGCGCTGATCGCCAGCAGGAGCAGCACGCCGGTCTTGACGGCGGTCCCCTGGACGGTCATCGCGACGGACCGCTCGACCTCGAACACGTCGAACCGCTCGAAGGCCTTTTCGCTCAACGCCGGGTTTCCCGATCGCATCGTTTGGCTCCTGAATGCATGATGGTTGGTCCCGCGGCGACCCCGCGGGATTCGCTGTACCGATCCTCAGCCGGGAATTATGGCTCGAAACCGGTTGGAACGCCAGCACGAAATTTCGCCTCGGTCCCGTAGGACGGATTGCCAATCCGTCCTACGTCGAATCGCCGCGGCTGATGTCTTATATTCACCACCGATTACGCGGATCCGCAAGATTCGCGCGAAGCCGCAAAGAACAACAACGATGAGCACGATCTCACGTTCCCCACCGCCGAGAGCCGCCATGAAGCCCTGGGAGTTCTGGATCGACGTCGGCGGCACCTTCACCGACTGTATCGCCCTGTCCCCCGACGGCCGGCTCCTGCCCGTCAAGACCCTCAGCTCCGGCAAGACGAAGGGGCGCGTCGGCGAACGGATCGGGACCGACCGCTTCGTGGACGATGGCCGGCGGGGCGAGCCGGACGGCTTCTGGACCGGTTACGCGGTCCGCTTTCTCGACGCGAACGGCGAAACGGTCCATGCGGCGCGCGTCGCCGGCTATCAGCCGGCCGCGGGATTGTTGCGCATCGATTGCCAGCTTCCCGAAACGGTCGTCGCCGGGACCGCCTACGAGCTCGATGCGGGGGAAGAAGCGCCGATCGTGGCGATCCGCCGGGCGCTCGGATTGCCGCTCGCCGAGCCGATCCCGCCGGTGATCGTGAAGCTCGGCACCACGCGGGGGACGAACGCGCTCCTGGAGCGCAAGGGGGCCCGCACCGCGTTCGTCACGACGCGCGGTTTCGCGGACGTGCTCCTGATCGGCAACCAGGACCGCCCGCGGCTGTTCGACCTCGCGATCCGAAAGCCCGAGCCGCTGTTCGAGCGGGCGGTCGAAATCGATGAGCGGATCGACGTGCAAGGGAACGTGCTTCGCACGCCGGACGAGGGGCGCGTCCGCGAGCAGTTCGCCGAGTTGAACGCGGCCGGGATCGAGTCGGTCGCGATCTGCCTGCTGCACTCGTTCGCGAACGCCGGGCACGAGCGGCTCGTCGAGCGGCTCGCCCGCGAAGCCGGGTTCGACGAGATCAGCACCTCGAGCCGGCTGTCGCCCTTAATCAAGATCGTCTCCCGCGGCGACACGACGGTGATGGACGCGTATCTGAATCCGGTGCTGCGGGACTACGTGGCCGCGTTGCGCGGGTCGCTGAGTGCGGAGCGCGGAGTGCGGAGTGCGGAATTTCCAACGAACGACCAGAATCCGGAAGGGATCGACCACTCCGCACTCCGCAATCCCCACTCCGCACTTCCCACTTCCCATTCCGCACTCCGCACTCCGCATTCCGCACTCAAGATCATGACCTCCGCCGGCGGGCTGGTCGACGCCGACCGGTTCGTCGGCAAGGACAGCATCCTCTCCGGTCCGGCCGGGGGGGTGATCGGGTCCTCGCGGGTGGCGCAGCGGGCGGGGTTCTCGAAGTCGATCGGGTTCGACATGGGAGGCACGAGCACCGACGTCTCCCGCTTCGACGGCGCCTACGACCTCGAATTCGAGACCAAGAAGGCCGGCGTCCGCGTCGTCGCCCCGATGCTCGCCATCGAGACCGTCGCCGCCGGCGGCGGCAGCGTCTGCGGGTTCGACGGCGTGAAGCTGCACGTCGGCCCGGCGAGCGCCGGGGCCGATCCCGGTCCCGCCTGCTACGGACGCGGCGGACCGCTCACCGTGACCGACGTGAACCTGCACCTCGGCAAGATTCTCCCCGCGCACTTCCCGTTCCCGCTCGATCGGACCGCGGTCGAACGGCGATTGGAGGAACTGTGCGAGCGAATCGCCGCCTCGCCGCTCGGCACGCGGTATTCGCCGGCACAGCTCGCGGAAGGGTTCGTGGAGATCGCCAACGCGAACATGACGCGGGCGATCCGCAACATCTCCGTCGCGAAGGGCTACGATCCGGCCGATTACGCGCTGGTCACCTTCGGCGGAGCGGGCGCGCAGCACGCCTGCGGCATCGCCCGCGCGCTCGGCATGACGACCGTGCTGATTCACCCGTTCGCGGGGATTCTGAGCGCCTACGGCATCGGCCTCGCCGACGTCCGGCGCTTCGGCGAACGCTCGGTCTTGCAGCCCTATTCGAACGACACGCTCGCCTCGCTCGAAGCGGTCTTCGGCGAACTCGAAGTGGAGGCGATCGCCGCGGTCCGCGCCGAAGGCGTCAGCGACGACCGCATCGCCCCGCCGGTCCGCTCGCTCGATCTGCATTACCGCGGCGTCGAGGCGACGTTGAACGTCCCCTGCCCCGCGGACGGCGACTACACCCGCCGCTATGAAGAGCTGCACCGCCAGATGTACGGCTACCTCCACGCGGGGCGCGCGTTGGAGATCACCGCCGCCCGCGTCGAAGTCACCGGCCACATGCCGGAACCGGCCGAAGCGATCGAGCCGCTCACGCCCCGCGAGCCGGAACCGAGCGAGTGGACGGAAACGATCTTCGACGGCGAGCCGCGGCGCACCGGCGTGTTCCTCCGCGAGAACCTGCACGCCGGCGACACTTTCGCCGGCCCGGCGATCCTCTGCGAGCCGACGTCGACGATCGTCCTCGACCCCGACTGGACCGCCACGATCGCCCAGCGCGGTGAAGTGGTGCTGCGATCAGCGGTCGGCGATCAGCAGTCAGCGGTCAACGGCATTGCGGCCAGCGAACCAGAACTCACTCCGCACTCCGCACTCCCCACTCCGCACTCCCCCGACCCCGTCCGTCTCGAAATCTTCAACAACCTCTTCGCCTCGATCGCCGAGCAGATGGGGATCACGCTCCAGAAGACATCCTTCTCGACGAACGTCAAGGAGCGGCTCGATTTCAGTTGCGCGATCTTCGATCCGCACGGGAACCTCGTCGTCAACGCCCCGCACATTCCCGTGCACTTGGGTGCGATGAGCGAGACCGTCAAGCGGATTCTGGCCGACAACCCGGACATCGCCCCCGGCGACGTGTTCGTCACGAACGACCCCTACCGCGGCGGATCGCACCTCCCCGACGTGACCGTCGTCACCCCGGTCTTCTCCACGAGAAGCGCGAACGAGGCTCGTAGGACGGACTTCAGTCCGTCCGCCCCGGGCGCCGCGTTGGCGCCCGGACGGACTGAAGTCCGTCCTACGGAAGACCCCACGAATGGCGACCACGAGCTGCTGTTCCTCACCGCCAGCCGGGCGCACCACGCGGAAATCGGCGGGATCGTCCCCGGCAGCATGCCTCCCTTCTCGAAGAGCCTCGCCGAGGAAGGAGTGCTGATCCGCAACTTCCAGCTCGTCGATCGGGGCGAATCGCGCGAGGCGGAGCTGCGGGCGCTGTTGCTTGCGGGTCCGCACCCCACGCGCTCCGTCGAGGACAATCTCGCCGACGTGAGCGCGCAGGTCGCCGCCAACAACAGCGGCGCGCAACAACTGCTCGAACTCGTCCAGCGGCACACGCTCCCGGTCGTGCGGGCCTACATGGGGCACATCCAACGCGCCGCGGCGGAGAAGATGCGGATGGCCCTCGCCGCGATTCCCGACGGCGAGTACGCGCTCGTCGATCATCTCGACGACGGCTCGCCGATCGCCGTGCGGATCGTCATTCAAGGGGACCGCGCGACGGTCGATTTCACCGGCACCGGTCCCGTACTCGCGACGAACTTGAACGCCAACCGGGCGATCGTCACCGCCGCCGTGCTGTACGTCTTCCGCTGCCTGATCGCCGAGGACATCCCACTCAACGGCGGCGTGCTCGAGCCGGTCGAGATCATCCTGCCCGAGTGCCTGCTCAACCCGCCGGAGCGCGACGACCCGGCGCAGTCCCCCGCGGTGGTCGGCGGGAACGTCGAGACCTCGCAGCGCGTGGTCGATACGCTCCTCGGAGCGCTCGGCGTCGCCGCCGCCAGCCAGGGGACGATGAACAACCTCACCTTCGGCGACCAGACATTCGGCTACTACGAAACGATCTGCGGCGGCAGCGGCGCGACGCCGGACAGTGACGGCGCCGACGCCGTCCACACGCACATGACGAACACCCGGCTGACCGACGCGGAAGTCATCGAGCGCCGCTATCCGGTCCGCGTGCTCGAGTTCTCCATCCGCCGCGGCTCGGGAGGAAAAGGCGCGCACCGCGGCGGCGACGGCATCGTGCGGAAGCTCGAGTTCCTCCGCCCGCTCGCGGTCTCGATGCTGTCGGAGCGTCGCGGCCCCTATCCGCCGTTCGGTTTGCAAGGGGGCGAACCGGGAGCGCTCGGCCGCAACCTGCTGCAGCGCGCCGGCAGCGACGAAGTCGAAGACCTCGGCGGCAAGTTCGCGATCACGGTGCAACCCGGCGACGTGCTGATCATCGAAACGCCGGGGGGCGGGGCGTTTGGTCCAGTCACCTGAATAAGGTCATGCGCCGTGGAGACGCCGATCGGAAGAGCATTGCACGCGTCGCCCCGCCTGCTTTGGGCATTGACCGGCGTCGCAACCGTGGCAGTGGTCGTAGATTTCGTGATCGTCGATTGGAGGGTGATCCGGTGGATCGGCTGGGATCTGCGGGAAGTCGTCGCGTCTGCGACGGTCCTGGCGTTCGCCATCGCGGCCTCGGAACTGCGAGACGGGGAGTCGTTCGGATTTCGGTGGACACCGCAGCAGAATTGGCAGTATTGGATCAAGCTCACGCTATTCGTCGGAGTGATTCTGGGATCGGTGCTGCTCGTGTACTTCGGCGTTGCCTTCGGTCTGATGGGTTCCTCCCTTCCAGCACCGCTGATTCGCAGCGAATCCCAGTTTCTCTCGATGTTTCTCTGGATGTGCGTCGCCGCGCCGATCTACGAGGAGATCGTCTATCGGCTCGCGTTCACGTCGACCGCGGCCGCGTGGTGCGGACCGCGTGCGGCGATCGTGCTCGGCGGGGTGCTGTTCGCCGGCGCGCACGTGTGGCGGGGCAATCCCAGCCCGGAGAACCTCCTGGGCGGATTCATCTTGTCATGGGCTTACTTGAAGAGCGGAACAATCGTCGTCCCGATCGCACTGCATTCGCTCGGCAACTTCTGCGCCTATCTGATGCAGGTCGGATACTTTCTGCGCGTCGGTCCGTACGGTGAGTCATGGTGAAAAGGGCATCCGACGGATGCGCATACTCCGGTTGCCGTCCATTCCGTCGGCGAATTACAATGATGTTATGAAGAGCATCACCCGCAACGTCCGCGACATGAGCGCCGCCGATCGCGAAGCGTTCGAGCATGTGATCGGCGAACGGCTGTGCGAGGACCAGCGCATCCTGATCGAGGTCGTCGATGCCGGTGCTTCGATGCAACGCGCGACCGCGGAGCCCCCTCGCGAGACAGGCGCCGTGCCCGATGTTCCTGATTGGTGGAAGATTTACGAGGGATTGAGCGACGAGGAGATCGACCAGCTTGACGAAGCCATTCGCCAACGCGCC
Organism: Planctomycetales bacterium; assembly: GCA_040877365.1. Lineage (GTDB taxonomy): Bacteria > Planctomycetota > Planctomycetia > Planctomycetales > Planctomycetaceae > JBBDNT01. The sequence goes on along the minus strand of JBBDNU010000105.1, from coordinate 13,135 downwards.
GACCTGACTCGGACGTTCGAGTAGCGCCATGCCGCTTGCACTCCTCGACTCCGACATCCTCTCGGAACTCATCAAGCTGCGGAACGCATCCGTTCGACTTCGCGCCTTGTCGTACACGCAACAGCACGGCCAACTGGCGTTCTCCGCGATGACGCGATATGCAGTCATTCGCGGGTACAAGGATCGCAACGCGACGACGCAGCTTGCCCGCTTCGACACGTTCTGCCGGAACTCGACCGTCCTGCCGCTTACCGACCGCATCTTCGACCGCGCGGCCGATTTGTGGGCACTCGCCCGGCAAGGCGGCCATCCGCGCGGGGACGCCGACCTCATCATCGCCGCGACGGCGCTCGAGCACGGCCGACAACTCGTAACAGGCAACACACCCCACTTTGCGTGGATTCCGGGATTGCCAATCGAGGATTGGCGATTGCCCTGACTCGTTGCGCCCTTTGCGGATGAGCGAGGCGTAGCCAGTCGCGCGATGGACCAGCGGACATGAGCGACCGCAATCTCGACGGCCTCTTCCCCCGCGACCCTCTCGGGCGGATCGTGCTCGGCTTCTTCAGCCTGCTCTTTCTGCCCGTCATGGGCTGGTTTCTGGGAACACTGTGGTTCCAGCCGCCGCCGCGGGCACCGCTCGAATGGCCGCGGGCACCGCTCGGATGGGCGATCCGTGCGGGGGGCACTGCCTTCTTCGGCACGCTGTTCGTGTACTTCCTCTTCGGGCTCGCGTGGGCGGTCGCGAAGCCGCGATGGATGGGACCGTACATCGAAGTCGTCGCTCGGAATGTCACGCGCGTGGTGAGGTTCACGATGCTGGCGCTGCTGGTCATCTTTCTGATCGTGGTCCTCGCGCCGGTGTTCTTCGCTCTCCTGTGGTGAAATGGCAAGCCCGGTCCGCGCAGCGCCGGGCGTCGTTGACGCCCGGCTGTTTCGTCGTTCGCCGCCGTTTGCGGTCGCCGCGCCGATCTTCTACCATCCGCGGCGGGAGTCGGCGTGCCGCGTCGGCTCGGAATCGCCGACGCACACGCTTCACCCACAAGGAACACCCGCATGGCCGCCAATCTCCGCCCGCAGGTCGACGCCGCGCTCCAGGACGTCGATTTCGCGAAAAACGATCACCGCATCGAGCTCGACACCACGAAAGGCAAGATCGCCCTCGACCTGTTCCCCGATGTCGCCCCCGGACATGTGAAGAACATCATCGGCCTGGCGAAGCTCGGCTACTACGACGGCGGCGTGTTTCACCGGGTCATCAAGGGCTTCATGATCCAGGGAGGCTGCCCGCAGGGGACCGGCACTGGCGGCCCCGGCTACACGATCCCCGCCGAGTTCAACGATCGCTCGCACGAGATCGGCACGCTGTCGATGGCCCGCACCAACGACCCCAACTCGGCCGGCAGCCAGTTTTTCATCTGCGTCGCCCGCGTCCCGCACCTCGACCGCCAATACACCGTCTTCGGCCGGACCGCCGACGAGTCGAGCAAACAGGTCATCCTCGCGATCGGCAACGTGAAGACCGGCGCGCAGGACCGACCCGTCGAAGAAGTGAAGATCAACACGGCGCGGGTGATCGAGACGGCGAAGTGAGTGCGGAGTGTGGAATGCGGAGTGCGGAACCGTCATTGCGGTTGCGTTCGGAGTCCCCTCTCCCCCGGCATTGCGGGGGAGAGGGTCAGGGTGAGGGGGCTTCACGGTCGAGGGCGTGGGACACGGCATCCCCCACGCGGACCGTGCCCCCTTCGATCACGATCGCGGTGATGCCGCCGTGGCCGCGCATCGCGTTGAACCCGCCGGGGCCGAGATTGTGCTCCATGCGGGAGCAGGGCGCGCAGGGGCCGGTCCCTTCGAGGAGCGCCTCGCCGATGCGGAACCGGCGGTCCTTCAGCGCCAGGAGATTGATTCCCGAAACGACGACGTTCCGCCGCAACAGCCGTGGCTCGACCGGCTCGACCGTGGGGCAGACATCCTTGTCTGCCCGATTGTCCCCGAGCAACGCCGCGATCGCGGCGAGGTGCTCGTGCTGGATCAACGTGACCTGCCGCTTCGAATTGCCGCTGGCAGCGTGGTGCTCGCCGTCGATCCCGGTCCCCGGCCGCACGACGACTTCCGACAACGCATCGACCGCCCCGCCGCGCTCGCGGGCGACGCCGATCCACTCGACGCGCCCGGCACGCGGGAAGCTCGACTTGAGCTCGGCGATGGTCTGCATCGGATGACTCTTTCGACGCAAAGACGCGCAAAGGATCGCGGGCGATGGAATCCCGCTCGGGTCATGTTACCATCACGAGCGAGTTCTCGTCTTCGAATTGCTTTGCGGCCCTTTGCGCCTTTGCGTCTTTGCGTCGAGAATCCTTCGGCATCATCGGGCGTCGTGGTTGGCGAGGGCCGGCGAGCGCCGCCGCGCTCCCCTGCGCTCGCGGCTGCGCCGCTCGACTTCGGGTCGCGGCTAACCGGGATGGATCATGAATCGACACGATGAATTGGCGACGGGTGAGGCGGTGCGCCGCGCTTGCCGCGACGGCGCGTTGACGGGACAGACCTCCGGGCTCGCGCCGGGATACGCGCAGGCGAACCTCGCGATCCTGCCGCGCGAGTCGGCGTTCGACTTTCTGCAGTTCTGCCGGCGGAACCCGAAGCCGTGTCCGCTGCTCGACGTGACCGAGCCGGGGGACCCGGCGCCGCGGGCCGTCGCGCCCGACGCCGATCTGCGGACCGATCTGCCGCGTTATCGCGTGTGGGAGCACGGCGAGTTGATCGATGAGCCGACGGACATTCGCGACCGCTGGCGGGACGATTTCGTGTCGTTCGTGATCGGCTGCTCGTTCACGTTCGAGGCGGCGCTGCTGCGAGCGGGGATACCGGTGCGGCACATCGAATTGGGGGTGAACGTGCCGATGTATCGGACGAACGTCCCCTGCGCGCCGGCCGGCCCGTTCGCGGGGCCGCTCGTCGTGTCGATGCGTCCGCTGACACCGGCCGATGCGATTCGCGCGGTGCAGATCACGTCTCGCTACCCCGGCGTGCACGGCGCCCCGGTGCACATCGGCCTGCCGGAGAGAATCGGGATCGCGGATCTCTCGCGGCCGGACTTCGGCGACGCGGTGGCGATGCGCGAGGGGGAGCTGCCGGTGTTCTGGGCCTGCGGGGTGACGCCGCAATCGATCGCGATGGCGGCGAAGCCCCCGCTGATGATCACGCACAGCCCGGGCTGCATGTTCGTGACGGACATCAAAGAGGAAACGCTGGCGGTGGGGTGATTCATGAGCAAGCGGGCTGATCCCGCCGGTGGTCGCGTCGTCCCGGAGGAATCGCCGCCACGGTCGGTTCGTCGCCCCCCTGCGCCTGCTTGGCGTGTAAGGTGTTGCGGACGGCGTGAAACCGGGTATTGTCGCATTCTCGCCGAATCGCCCGTGGCTATCCGCCCCCGACCCTCCGCTTCCGCCGGCGCCAGCCTGTTCCACAAGCCCTGAAACTTGATGGCTCCGAAGCGGCCCTCCCGATCGGCAACCGACCGGCCTTGCCGGACGAAACCTATGCTGAGCACTCGGTTCTCGCTGCCGTTGTTCCTGGTCGCGATTCTCGCCGTGGCCGGTCTGTTCGCGTCCGACGAGCCCCCGCGCGCGGCCGGTGGCGCCTCGGCGGAGCCGGAAGCGGCGACCCGCACGCCCGGCTTCGACGAGGTCCTGCGTCCCTTCCTGAAGGACCACTGCATCCGCTGCCACGGGGGGACGGACCCCGAGGCGGGGCTGCGGCTCGACGCGATCTCCGCCGACCTTGCCAACGGCGTCGATGCCGCGTCCTGGGAGCACGTGCTCGAGCGAGTCCAGGCGGGCGAGATGCCTCCGCCCGACGAGCCCCGGCCGCCCGCCGCCGAGACGAAAGCAGTATTGGAGTGGATCGACGCGGGCCTGCGTCTGGCCGAGCGGAAGTCGGGGGCCGGCACGGTCGCGATCCGGAGGCTGAACAACCGCGAGTACGACAACACCATCCGCGACCTTCTGGGCGTAAGCTGCCGACCGGCCCAGGCATTCCCGCCCGACGACCGGGCCAACGGGTTCGACAACGTCGGCTCGGCCCTCAGCGTTTCGCCGCTGCTCCTCGAGAAGTACGTGGAGGCCGCCGGGCTGGTCGCGCGGCGGGCGCTCGACCCGCAGCAGCCGGACGTCATCCGCGAGCGGGTGCAGGGACCGGACTTCGTCAAGCGCAAGGAGCACGTGGAGGCCAACGCCCCGGTCATCGTGGTGTCGCGGGACGAAGGGGGCTCGGAGACGATCTACCCCTACAATCTTCGCAAGGACCGGAGGCCGATTCGGTCGCTCGCGCCGGGCGAGTACCGCATCCGCATGCGCGCCAAGGCGATCGGGGCGACGACCGGCTCGTCGGCACTCTCCCGCGAGCAGATCACGAACCTCAATCGGTTCGAGAAGCTGCCGCCCGGGTTCGAGTCGCCGCGGCTGCTCTTCTACTGCAGCGACGGCCGCGAGCGCGAGGTGGTGGGCCGGATCGTCCCGGACCGCGAGACGCGCGAATACGAGCTGCGGTTCTACGCCGAGGCCGGGCGAACGTTCGAGTTCATCCTCGAGAACGGCCCGCGGGTGATCCTGAGCCGGGTCGCGCTCGACGATTACCTCAAGCTCGGTCCCGGCGTGAACGTCGAGTGGATCGAGGTCGAAGGTCCGCTCGTGGAGAGCTGGCCGACTCCGGTGCAGAAGCGGGTCTTCTTCCGCGGCGAAGAGGCCGAGAAGACGCGCGACTACGCGCAGGAAATCCTGGAGCGGTTCGCCTCGCGGGCGTTCCGCCGGCCGGCAAGCCTCGAACAGGTCGAGCGGCTCATGCGGGCGTACGACGCCGCCCGGGCGGAGAACAGCTCCTTCGAGGCGGCCGTGATCGACGCCGTTCAGGTCGCCCTCTGCTCTCCCAGCTTCCTCTATCTGGTCGAACCCGCGGCTTCGCCTGCCGCGGCCGACGAGAAGCGACCGCTCGACGCCTGGGAGTTGGCGTCGCGGTTGTCGTACTTCCTGTGGAGCAGCATGCCCGACGACGAGCTCTTCGCGGCGGCCGCCGACGGCAGCCTGCTCCGCGACGATCGCGCGCTCGCGGAACAGGTCCGACGGATGCTGAAGGATCCCAAGAGCGCGGCCCTCACCGACGGATTCCTGAGCCAGTGGCTGCAGCTCGAGAAGCTCAACGAGGTGGCGGTCGACCGGCGGATGTACCGGGACTACGACGACTACCTCAAGGATCTCTTCCAGCAGGAGACGGAAGCCTTCTTCGCCGAGGCGCTGCACCGCGACCGGAGCGTGCTCACCTTCATCGACTCGGACTTCGCCATGCTCAACGACCGGCTGGCGCAGCACTACGGGATCGAGGGGGTCGCCGGCGCGGAGCTTCGGCCAGTCGCGCTGCCCCCCGGCAGCCGCCGCGGCGGGCTGGTGACGCAGGGGAGCGTGCTGACGATGACGACGTGCGGCACGCGGACGTCCCCGATCCACCGCGGGCTGTGGGTCATGGAGACGCTGCTCGGCACCCCGCCGCCCCCGCCGCCCAGGGACATCCCGGAACTGCCGCCGGACGTGCAGGGGACGCAGACGATGCGGGAGCGTCTGACGAAGCACCGGGCGGACCCGTCGTGCGCTCGCTGCCACGACATGATCGACCCGCTCGGCTTCGCCCTGGAGAACTACGACGTGATCGGCGCCTGGCGCGAGCGGATGCCGGTGCCGCGATCAGGGCCCGCCAGCAGCGACCCGACGGCGCGGGGGCGCAGCCGTTCCACCGGTCCGCCGCCGGTCATCGACGCCAGCGGCGTAATGCCAGGGGGGAAGGCGTTCCAGGGGCCGGACGACTTCCGAAAACTCCTGCTGGACCGGAAGGACGACTTCTGCCGCGGCCTCGTCGAGCGGTTGCTGGCGTACGCCCTCGGCCGGGGCCTGACCCGCGGCGACCGGTCGACGGTGGATGCGCTGACGCGCTCGCTCGTAGCGAACGACTACCGGCTCCCCGCGCTCATCGTGGAAATCACGAAGAGCGAGCCCTTCCAGACGAAGTGAAGAAGCGGCCACATCCCTGAATCCTGACAGCTGACAGCTGATAGCTGATCGCTCCAAATCAACCGATCGGAGGTGGACCGTGCTGCGAGCCAAGCGAATTCCGCGTCGGACGTTTCTCCGCGGCCTCGGCACGGCGGTCGCCCTGCCGGCGCTGGAGTGCATGGCCCGGTCGGTCCCAATGGCCAACGCGGCGCAGGCGGCCGAGGCGGCGGGCCCGCCCTGCCGGATGGCCGTCATCTGCGTGCCGTACGGCGTCAACCACGGCACGTGGGATCCCGCCGAGGAGGGAACCGGCTTCGCGCTACCCGAGGCGCTCTCGCCCCTGTCCGAGCACACCTTTCAGATCCTCACGGGGCTGAGCCACTCGAGCGTGTGGGGCGCCCACCGCACCGAGACGCCGGCGTTCCTCACCGGCACGAACATCCTCTCGGGCACGCCCGGCTACAGTTGGCGCAACGCGGTCTCGATGGACCAGATCGCGGCCGAGCGGATCGGCCCGCAGACGCGGTTCCCCTCGCTGGAACTGTCGCGGTCCGGAGGCACCATCGCGTACAACCGCATGGGAACGCCGCTCGCCGGCGAGCGACTCCCCGGCAAGGTCTTCGATCGCCTGTTCCTCAACCTCAAGGCCGCGGACCAGGCCCAGGAGGCCGCCTACCTCCGCAAGACGAAGAGCATCCTCGACCTCGTCCGGGACGACCACCAGCGCCTCGACTCCCGCGTCGGCCGCACCGACCGCGAGATCCTCGACCAGTACGCCACGTCGATCCGCGAGGTCGAATCGCGGCTGACCCGGCAGGAAGAGTGGCTCGACCGGCCGAAGCCCGAGATCGGCGCCAAGCGGCCCGGCGACGGCGGCCTCGACCGCGGCGCGCACATCCGCACCATGGCCGACCTGATGGTTCTCGCCTTCCAGACCGATTCGACCCGCATCATCACTTACGCCGTGGGGAACGACCCGGGGCCGATCGAGGGCTCGGGCGTTCGCGAGGGCCACCACGGCGTCTCGCACCACGGCGGCATCCCCGAGACGCTCGAAAAGGTCTCCCTGATCGACCGCTGGCACGTCGCTCAGCTCGCGTACTTCCTCGACAAGCTCAAGGCCACGCCGGACCTCGGCGGCACCACGCTGTTCGACAACTCGCTGGTCCTCTTCGGCAGCGGCATGGGAGACGGCAACGTCCACGACCACAGAAACCTGCCGATCCTCCTGGCCGGCGGCGGCCGCGGCAAGCTGAAGCAACGCAGGCACCGCCGCTTCCCGGAAAACACGCCGCTCGCGAACCTGTACGTGAGCATGCTGCACCTGATGGGCGTCCCGGTGCCATCCTTCGCCGACAGCACCGGCCCGCTTCCGCTTGTGTGAGCGAGCACTCGGCAAGTCGAGCGAGGTTCTGGCCCCGGCGAACCTGCAACCCCGGCGCGCGGAAGATCAAGCGCAAGCTTCCTTGCCAGGATCGGAATTCGCCTCGGCCTGCTGGAGGAGAAGCGGCAGATCCGCCGTGTCGCGCGACACGTCCCACGTCCAGCGGCCAAAGCCGCCGTGGGCGTTCACCGCCCGGACCCACTCGTCGAGGAACTGGTGCTTCGTCCGGGCCTCGTCGGTCTCCTGCCCCTTCGTTTCCAGCACGAGCATCGTGCCGTTCGTCAGCCGGATCAGGAAGTCGGGCCGATATTTCCGCACCACTCCCCGATAGACATACATGATCTCGAATCCGAGGTGGTCGTTCTTGACCCATGCATCGACCAGTTCGTTCCGATCGAGCTCGAACGATTCCGTCGCCTCCCAGGTGCTGTCATAGACCGCGACGTTGATGTGTGAGCGCCGGGTGATTTCGCACGGGCGGGTCGTGTACCAGGGGCGCATTTCGGCCGTGCACAGTATTGGCCGCTGGTCGTCGAACACCGGCTCCAATCGCTCGGCGTTCTCCGAACGGATCGCATCGCACACGTGCTGCACGATCCGGTTCATGTTGAGCGTCAGCACGATCCGCCGCCGCAACTCCTCCGAAGCGAACGACGCCGGCGTGATCGCGATCCGTTCCGATTCCAGCACGCGATCGACCAGTCCGATGACCTGCGCCAAGAGCGAGTCCTTCGCTCCGCTCCACGTCGTCTGCATCCGCTCGAACACGTCGCGGGCCATCTTGAACACGATCGTCTGCAACCGGTGCCGCCGTCCGAGTTCCTCCAGATCGATGGCCGACAGCCGCGTGATGTCCGGCTTCCCTTCGATGATCGCCGCCAGTTCCGCGTGCGTCGGAGTGTCGGCGGCCGAGATCGGCAACACCGGGAGGTTCGGAATATCAAGCGTCAATTGCGGCCGATACACGTGCTCGATTCGAAGTATGTTCGGCCATGAGATCCCGTAGCGCGCCTCGCGCGCGCGAGCCGGCTCGACCAGCGTCCGCGGCTTCGGCGGCGGCGGGGGCGTATCGTCGCTTTCTTCGTGCGGCAGGAAGGTGAACGGCACGCCGAAGATGTTGACGTACTCGGGATCGAACCGTTGCGTCTCGGGGTTGAGGTCATAGGTCGTGCGCCGCAGTCCCCGCCCCACCACCTGCTCGCACAGAAGCTGGCTGGTGAAAGCCCGCATCCCCATGATGTGCGTGACCGTCTTCGCGTCCCAACCCTCAGACAGCATTCCGACGGAAATGACGTTCTGCACCCGCTCGCCCGGCCGGCCCGGCTGTCCGACCGTATCGACCACTTGCCGCAGCAACTCCCCCTGCTGCCGCTTCGTCAGCCTCGGGCCGTTCGTCCCACCCTCATCGTCCTCGTCGTCGCCGTTCGCCGAGATGGCGACCGCCTGCTCCTGCGCCTCGGCCTGATCGAGAACCTTCGAGTCGATGTGCAGCGTCCGCTCGGGATCGCACAACTCGGGAATGTGAATTCGCCCCCGATCGAAGGCGTACTTGATCCGCGCCGCCGTCTCGGTCCGGTTCGCGACCGTGATCATCACCGGGGGAACCGGGTGTCCCGCCGCTCTCCACTCGCGGGCCGCTTCCAGCCAGTCAACTCCCAGGAAGTAGTATGCCTGCGACACCAGATCCGGCAGCGGTTCGTGCGGCTCGGCCTTGCGGTTGACGTCGTCCGTCACCTCCGGGTCGCGGTAGATGTGGTAGAACCGGCTTTTCATCTCCGGCGTGAGCCGGCCGTTGTCCCGCACCACCACGCGCGGCGTCTTCACCAGTCCCGACTCGATCGCGTCGTTCAGGCCGAAATCGCTCGTGATCCATCCGAACAACGCTTCCTCGCTCGTGCGATTTCCCGAAGGCGCGAACGGCGTCGCGGAAAAGTCGAGACACCGGAGAATCCCCCGCGCCTGGTGGATGCGGTCCAACCCGCCGATCCACTTCGTCGCCTCCTCCATGTCGGCTTTGGCGACTCCGCTAACCTTCGATTCCGAAGGCACGCGCCAGGCGTGATGCGCCTCATCGTTGATGACGAGCAGGTTCCGCGCGGAGGCCATCTCGTCGAGCACGTCGCGGACCCACGCCTCGTCGCTTTTCGGGCCGCGCTTGTCGACCGATTTCCGCCGCGCGATCTGCTCTTCGGTCTCCCACCCCAGCTTGTGCCAGTTGTGGATCAGCACCTTTCCCTGCCGCAGCTTGTCGTACAATCCGCCGGGGACGATGTGGAACTGGTCGTAATAGTTGTCGCGCTCGTCGGGGACCAGCACGCGCAGGCGGTTCCGCACGGTCAGCCCCGGCGCGATCAACAGCACGTGCTTCGCGAACCGCGGATCATTACCGTACGTCGCCTTGTTCAAGACCTGCCAGGCGATCGCCATGCCCATCACGATCGTCTTGCCGCTGCCGGTGGCCATCTTCGCGCACCACCGCGGAAAGGGCCCGCCGTCGCCCGGCACCTCGATCCCCTGCCGCTCTGCGGGAGAGGCTTCGGTCAGCCAGATCAGCGTCTCGATGGCTTCGAGCTGGCAGAAGAAGAACCGCCGCCCCTCGCGCTCGTCGGGGGCGTGCCAGTGTTCGAGCAGCCGGCGGGTGGTCCCGGTCGCGCCCGGCCAGCCCGCTTCGCGCCAGGCCTTCACGCGGGGGCGGATCCGGTTCACCAACGGCAACTCCACGAACCGCCCCGGATCGTCGAACCCCACGAAGCCGGGCGTGGCGATCGTGTATCCCGCCGGCCGCCGCCCGTCCATCTCGGTGAAAATGCGGTGCTGGCGGTCGTAGCTCCAATACTTCGCCGGCTCCTCGAACGGCGAGTTGAGGATCAGGTCGCCCGGGCCAAGCTGGTATTTGCGCTTCGGCATTTCACGCGTCCCTCATGTTGCGTCTGTCGAGTTGCGCCAGTCCGGCTCTGGTCGCCCCGGAGGGGCGAGGGAATGTAGCCACGGGTGCAGCGCAGCCCGCGCAACGGGCGGAGCGGAACCCGTGGGAAAGAGTCGCGCGTCCCGATCGTCTCCGCCCCGGCAGGGGCGAGGGAAGCGGTCGCCTCAATCGAACACGTACCGCTCGTCGAACTCGATCTCGTGCGCCCGCAGCAATTTCAACAACTCCGACTTGAAGTCGGTTTTCCGATGATGCTCCGGCTGGTTCCGAATATACGTCCTCACTACCGGTTCCTGCGACTTGCTCACCGAGAACACGCTGTATCCCTCCTGCCACGCGAAGTCGGCGAGGGCGGGAAACTTCTCGTGAAAAAGAATCCAGTGGAGACCCTCCTCCCACGGGTTCCGCTCCGCCCGCTCCGCGGCCGTCGCTTCACCCGTGGCTACACTCCTCCGCCCCTCCGGGGCGAAAACGAAGCTCCGGCACGCGACCGCGGAGTCGATCACTCCAGCACCATGATCTTCAAGCTCTCGATCCCCCGGTCGTCCACGATCTTGATCGCCACGCGGCGATTGTCGCCCGCCGCGAAGGGAAGCGATTCCGTCCCGCGGTACGCCTCGATCAATTCCGGATCGATCTCCGCCTTCAGGCTCTTCGCCAGCCGCGACCAGCCGTCCTTCTCGCCCGACATCGGGAAGAACACCTGCCGAGGATACAGGCTGCGGCCGTCGTAGTCGGTGTCGAGCAGCCACATCGCGATCTTCGACGTGTCCCCCGATTCGATCTTGCCCGACCGCGGGTCGTAATAGTCGAAGCCGCGGATCTCGATCTGCCAGCGGTCAGCGTCCCGGACGCTCGCAGCGTCCGGGACGCTCTTCGCGCGGCGCAGCGACACGTCCGGCTGCCCCATCAGCCAGAAGCTTTCGTTGCTGGCCCGCTTCTTCTTCAGGTCCTCGGTCAACAGGTCCGTGTTCATCTGCGAGCGGAGGAACAGCATCCCGGTCTTCTTCGCCTCCAGTTCGTCGATGTCCTTGGCCGCCTCCGGATCGAAGTGGAACGCCGCAAACAGTAGGATGTCGGGCTTCGGCGACAGCCCCCGGGCCTCTTCCCACGCCTGCTCGACCTGCCGCTGCTCGAGCGGCGCGTGCTCCGGGCCGAACGAGATGGCCACGGCCTTCGGTTGCGCGTCGTTCGTCTCCCCGATCGCGTGCAGGTGCCTCGCGGCGGGAAGCGGCTCCAAGCGGGCGAACTCGATCTTTTGCCCCCCCTTCCCGCGCACGCCGGTTCGCGCCAGTTCGTCGCGCCATTCCGCCTGCCGCGACGTTTCGCCGCTGCGGGCCACCGAAACGTCGGCGGCGAGAGGCAATGCGGCCTGACCATCGCCGGAGGGGATGCCGGGGAGCGCCTGTTGCGGATCGAGGACGAGCGGGCGGCTTTCCGTCTCGGTGATGACCGGACGCACGTTGACCGCCGGGACCGCCTCGACGGTGAACGGCCCGCTCACGCGGGCCTTCGAGCGATCGACCTCGGGCTGGTCGTAGAGCGTTTCCCGGTCGGCGTATTTCGCGATCGCGGCGTCGATCGCCTGGCGGCTCATCCCCTCCTTGATCTCGGGGTTGTTGGCGATCGACTTGAGAGTGACGTGCGGGACGGTCTTGTAGACGAACCCGCTGCCGACTCCTTCCTCGGGATGGGCCAGCTTGTAGTAGTCGAACGCGGCGGTCATCAGCCGCTGCCTGGCGAGCGTGATCGCGACGCGGGAAGTGTCGCAGGTGATCCACCGCCGCCCCCATTGCTCGGCGACATAGGCGGTCGTGCCGGAGCCGCAGTTGTGGACGGCGCAAAGTTCGGTCACGAAGGAATGAGCGCCTTCCACTTCGAGGTCGTACACGGTTTCTTCGGACCATTCGGTGTGGACCTGCACGAGCGGCGCCCCGCGGAGACGCGCCGCCCCCTCCCCAACCCTCCCCCTGAAGGGGGAGGGGGCCAGAGGCTGCGCCTCGCCGCCTTCCCTCCCCCCGTCCGCGGGGGGACACAGGGGGGGCGAATGCGTGTCACGCTCTCCTTCCACAGCGAACACCACGTCCCCCGGCACAAGCGACCCCGCCTGCGCCCACCGCGCGCCTTCCACCGATTCGGCCCGCAGCCGGCATTGATTCTGGATCGCCAGCGACACTCCTTCCAGGTTCTCCCCGAGTTCCGTCGCCGGGATCCGCAACACGTCCAACCCCAGCCCGCGCAGGGACGCGTCCCGCCGTCGATCGCGGGCCTTGCCCTGCGGCGAATAATGCGTTTCGCCGTCGATTTCGACGACGAGATGCGCGTCGCGGCAGTAGAAATCGACGATGTACGGACCAAGCGGGTGCTGCCGGCGGAACTTGAAGCCGTTCTGCTTCCCGCGCAGGGCGCTCCACAGCAGTCGTTCGGGAAAGCTCGCTTCGCGGCGCAGTTCGCGGCGGCGTTCGAGATGTTCCGGGGGACTGCCCGACCAGTCGCGGTCGCCGCCGAGCGTTCGCGGCCGGAGTTTCGCGAGCACGCGATGGTCGGCGGTGAGCCACAGCGGCGCGGCGCTTCCCGCGCGTTGCAGGCGGACCATCCAACCGCGATGCGGCTTGCGGATGACGCGCCGCACGCGGTGCGGCAGGCCATCGTGGGCGAGGACGAAATCGCCGGGAGCGACGGACTCGATTGGGGCGAGTCGGCCAGCCCCCTCCCCTTTCAGGGGGAGGGTCGGGGAGGGGGTCGTGAACGGCTCGATGTTTCCCGTGGGGCGAGACGCACGCGCCT